>JAFGNY010000174.1 GCA_016926765.1 Bacteroidales bacterium
CCTCCCCCCACGCCTACCGACCAGTTGCCATACCATTTCTTGCTTAACACGCCCTGAGTCTGGGAAAAGGAGCTTCCGGGGATCAGAAGAAATCCCAGGAAAGCGATAGAAAGAATCAGTTGTCGCATTGAGATCAGGTAGATATGCCGGATAAAGATATTTGGAAAAGGAGGCTGATCCCCGGGTGAAATAAAAACTTTATTAACAACCGATTGTTATTTCTTCAAATCGATGGCCCGGGTGTAATCGGAAATGGATCCCACCAGGTCCCCCATCGCTTTCCGGGCGAAGCCACGGTAGTAATAGGCATCAGCGAATTTAGAATCGATCCTGATGGCATCGGAGAAGTCATCAAATGCCTGGTTGTATTTTTTCAGTTTCAGATAGACGAGGCCCCTGTTGCACAAGGCATCCAGTAAGGCGCGGTCTTTCCGGATGGCGATGGTCAGAGTGGAGAGGGCTTTGCCGTTATTTTCCAGGTAGGCGTAGAGACATCCCCGGTTATTATAGCCTTCAGCAAACCTCGGGTAACGGGATTTCAGGAGAATATAGGCTTTCATGGATTGATCAGGGTCCCCTGCCAGGCGGTATACATATCCCATGCAAAGAAGAATGGCAGAGTCGTATCCGGGTTTGAGATCAAGGGCATGTTTGTAGAGATCGATGGTTTTGTTGTAGTGGCCGTTCTGGAAATTCCAGACGCCATAGTTGATATAGGCTTCAAGGAAATCACGGTCTTTGGTCCCAAAACTCAGGCAGGCCTCTATCAGGTTCGTGTCGGTTAGGTTGTTCAATGCCTCGTTGGTGCCGATCAGGTATCCGGAAAAAATATAATCCTGTGTAACCGGAGCATCTTGCCAGAAGGCTGGATTTTTTAACTGGCTGACAGGGACAGTCAGGGCTTCACTGCAGATCTTCAGAATGCTGTCCGACTGGTTAAGCCGCATAAAGGCCACTCCGATATAGAAATTGCAGAATGTACGTGAGACCGAAGAGTCGGTACGGGCAATCCTGAAATCCTGGATCGCTTCGGGAAACATGGACCGTTCCAGGTAGGAGAGGCCACGGTAAAAATGCATGGCTCCGAGCGTGGAGGAAGAGGGGAAGAGGGAATCTTTGTTTTTTTCAAGAAGGGAAGCAAAATCGGTTCGGTAGTCGAGGTAACAGATTTCGCGAAGTTCCAGTTCCTGAGCCATGACCACACGGCTTTCGCCAGCGACAATCACGAATAACAATAAAACCGGAAGGATTTTTTTCAGGGGGTTTATCATAGGATTTTTCTCACAATGAGTAACCAAAAATAGCGATTTCTGCTGAATAACTGCCAGGAGTTATTCACTTACAAGGATTAGTTTTGAACTATCTGTCTGCCTGAAAAAATTCAAGATTGTTGTTTTTGAAGGCCTCAACAAGCCACTCTTCCAGGGGCTCTATGCGTTCAAAATTTTTCCATTGAAAATTTTTCCGGTGCCCTGCGTGATGCCAGTCGTAGATAGACAAAAACATGCGTCCGAAACGAATCGTCCCTGAATCATAATAAACCGAATGAGCGATATGATCACCGCTACGGATATCATCCCCGATAAAGTTGTACTTCATATGCAATTTAGGACCTCCGCTTAAGGAGGAGGTAATCGCTTCACGAAGGGCTTTGTATTGCGCTCCTTCGAGGTCGACATCAAGGTAGAGAATATACTCCAGGTCAGCCATATCTTCCTGGTGTGTGAAGACCCTGATACGGCTGTTTTCCTTCACAAGCCATGCTTCAAACCTGGCTTTCAGATCGATGATCGGCCGTCCCTGATTGCCTAGCCGAATACTCAGGTACCAGTGATCGTTGCGGATCCGGATATAACAGTGTTTGGTGGTAAAGATATCCGAATGCCGGCGAATGATGAAATAAACCAGCATCCCGGAAAATACTGCCGTATAAAACAGGGAAAAAAAGGATTGAATCATCAGGATCAGCCTTCCTTGTTGAGTGATTGGATAGATATCGCCATATCCGATCGTGTGAAAAGATACCACGCTGAAATATACAGTTTGGAAAAAATCGATCTCCCCCTTTTCGCCAGCAAGGTATTTATAGTATCCGATGCTATCCGTGATGTGATAGAAGTAGGCAAAAACGAGAATCAATACTGCATAAACAAACAGGGAGATCAGTAGGAACCAGAGAATTGTCCGTGCTTTCAGGGTGAGACGCATAGACAAATATAATGAAAATAACGATTCACCCGAATATACTAAAAACATATCGATGTCGTTAAATAAGCCATGAAGCAATGATACGCCGGTCAATTCATTTGATTATTCACCAAACCACCAACTGATGAAAACATCATTGCTTTCCATCCTTTGCGCCTTCCTTCTGCTGGCATCCTGTAACAAAGACAATTCCAACGATCCTCCACTCCTTCCTGGTCCCGACTACAGGGCCCTGAAGACAGGGAATTACTGGATCTTCGAGGGTTATCAGCAGGATTCTGCAGGAGCCTTCCAGCCAACCGGAGATACCGACAGCGCCTACATCTCCGGCGACACGGTAATCAACGGGAAAACCTATTTCATCCGGCATGAAAAACCGTTCATCTTAACTCAAACACAACAGGTATCCTACCTAAGGGACTCATCTGGCTACCTGGTGGACCACCTTGGCAACATCCTGATGTCGGAAACAAACTTTTCCGATACGTTAAAAGTAGACACCACGGCTCCGTTTCTCTATTACGGATATGCCATGATGACGGGGAATGACTCCCTGGTCTCAGTTCCGGCCGGAGACATCCCGTCGGTGACCATGCGGCTCACCGTCATCCCGGCCGACACTGCCATGCACTTGCCAACCCGCTATGCCTATTGGGTGTATGGGGAGAATGTGGGGAAGATCAAAACCCACCTCTTCTTTTTTGCGGGAGACCAACACTTCGAAGCCAGATTGGTACGATACCATGTTTCTCAATAACACAAGCCTGATACATCATGAAAACTGCCAGGATCATTGTCGAAAACCTCAAATGCCACGGCTGTGCAGCCACCATCACACGTGAGCTGCAGAAGATAACAGGAGTAAGCTCCGTACAGGTCAATGTGGAAACATCGCAGGTCGAGATCACCTCAGACGGTCCAGAAGGAATCCTGAATGCATGTAGGTCAAAGCTACTGCATTTGGGTTACCCGGAAGCCGGCCACAGGAACACGGTCGTTTTGAAAGGGAAATCCTATGTAAGCTGTGCCATTGGCAGGATAAGCGAGAAGCCATAAAAAAAGGATTCCAGGTAGGTAGAACCTGAAACCCTTGTCATTCTTGCTCCCCCTGCTGGACTTGAACCAGCGACCCTCTGATTAACAGTCAGATGCTCTAACCAACTGAGCTAAGGAGGA
>JAFGNY010000175.1 GCA_016926765.1 Bacteroidales bacterium
AAAACAAATGTATTCCGATTATATATCATGACAAAACTCCTCTTCATTTTTTCCCACACAGAGTATCTTTTACATCTATTATTGCTTGAATCCCAATGCCATCAATTGGATTATCAGGTAACCTGGTAGATCTTGTTTTCATTATACGCACACTCAATCCTTCCATAAGAAGTGATTGCGGAGATGTATTTGAGTAATCTATAACGCCTTACGTTCGACAACCAAATAATGTCACTTTAATCCTGTTTATTCAAATTTAATAAAAACCAATGTATCGCGTTCAATCTCTTTCGTTTCAGGACCTTTAAAAAAGTTTCCAATGATAAATTCAGTGCTGTCAGGGTTCATTTTAAAATAATAGGACTGATATGTGCCGCTTGAAAGGAACCAGTAAATTGATATATTGTTGTCTCCTGTCTTATAATTATATGGACCCGAAAAATAATCAGGAAGTTTATGACCTTCCGCAATTCTATAACCTCTTTTAAGATCAAAGATTGGGTTTAAACCGTCGTATTTCGGTAAAAATGAAATTGTATCTACGCCCTTTTCTTTTTCTACCCATATGCCACTGATCGGGCTTTTCTTATAGTCACTTTCTTGAGAATAAATCGTGCTAGATAATACGATTAGTAAAATAAAAAGTATTGTTGACCTCATAAAAATTGCTGTTTCATGTCTAACCTGGTTTGTACAATCTGCCTGAAAAAGAAAACTCATCAACTTCCTTTTTTATAACAAGTGACCCGGGCCATTTCCTTTGATTAGCAGACGCCTCACACCATGGATGATTTGTCAAAGGGGAGGAAAGGACGGATCTTGTTCATTAGTTCCACTTTCGTGAAGGGTTTGCACAGGTAATCGTCACACCCTGCCTCCAGCCCCATCTCCGCATCCCCGGTGAAGGCATAGGCAGTGAGGGCGATTATCGGAAGAGATTTCCTCTGGTGTTTGATCAGCCGGGTAGCTTCCAAACCGTCCATGACAGGCATTTTAATGTCCATCAGTACCAGAGCGATCTCCGGGTGGTTCTGACAGAAATCGACGGCCTGCTTCCCGTCGGAAGCAGTCAGTATCTTTAATCCGGTCCGGTTCAACAATGTTTCGATGTATTGAAGATTGGTCAGATCATCCTCTACAATCAGTAATGCCGCGTTGTCCAATAATGCAGGAAGATTCATCCTGGTATTCCCTGAAGCCGGCTTTCCCTGGGAATATTCAGGAAGCGAGAAACTGACGTTGGTTCCTGTGCCTTTGGTTGAGGTTAATTCCATTGTCCCTCCAAGCAAACGGATCAGTCCACTGGCAATGGAAAGGCCCAGTCCGCTTCCTTCGTGTCCCCGGGTATCGGAAACCTCTTCCTGAAAGAAGGGTTCGACGCTTTTTAACAATGCTTCCTGAGTCATACCGATTCCTGTATCTGTGACGAAGAAACGGATTATTTGGTTGGTTTGTGAATATCCCAGTGTGACAGTTCCCTGCCGTGTGAATTTGAACGAATTCTCTAAAAGGTTTGTCAGGATTTTAACCAATAGATCCCGATCCGTGCAGATCGTGGCGGAGGACTTTGTTTCCGGCACTGCGAGCTGAAGGGATAAACCATGTTGCTGAAATTTCTTCTCGAAAGAAGCAAACAGGGTCTGTATTATTTCTCCCGCCATAAAAACGGAGGGATGCATTTCTATCGTCCCCGATTCAATCCGGGAGATATCCATGTAATCAGTTATTGTAGTAAGTAAACGTGCGCTGTTGGACTGGATCCTTTCGGAATATTTTTTCCGTTCCTCCGCGGTGAGGTCAGAGGCTGTGATCAGGTCGCTGAATCCGAGAATCCCATTGAGAGGTGTCCTCACCTCGTGGGAGATATTCCGGATAAAAGCGGTTTTGAGCCGGTCTCCGGCTTCAGCCTTGTCACGGGCAGCGGCAAGTTCTGTGACCTTTTCCTGCAACTCCCACGTCCGTTGGCCTACGGCTTTTTCAAGCGCAATCTGTCTGTTCCGTAATAATCCGATAAAAAAGGCTATGGCACCTGCCATCAGGATGCCGGCGAGGATCGTCAACCAGGAGGTATAAATGGGATACTCGCTGAAAAAAGTTTCTTGGGGACAGCTAATGACCGCAAGGGTCCTGCCAAAAATAAACAGAGGTGATACAGTTGTGAATGGCTTCAAGGCAACCAATCCTGATGAAAATGCAGAAACCTCGCATAAGCCTGCCAAACTGTCCGTGCCTAGGATAAAAAGTGGCTCGCTGCCTTGATGGAGTTCCCATAACCCGGTCCGGATCAGTGAAGATCCCTCTCCAGTACCTCGACCATGACCACCCAGGAGATACTGCAGGCTGATCTGTACCAGGATGACATCCTTTCTCAGGCCGGCTGTTCTATGCGGCAACCGGGGCAGGTAAGGTCGGATCAACGGGTAAACCAGGAGAAGGTTTTGAGGCTGACCGGAATCGTTCCTCCGGGGATCTATCCTCATCGCCTGGGGCAACATCTCATTGAATGATTGCTGGATAACACGACTGATAGAAGTGTCTAAGAGGCCCGGCTCCGGGAACCACCAGTCGGGGATCTCCGGATGTTGAAAATGGATCACTGCCTGATCACCCCCGGTAAATGATGCCAGCGCATAACACTGGATCCCTTGATTGTCTTCAAGGTATTTGGTGAACGAATCGAATTCCTCCCTGGTGATCTCTTCGCTGTTCTCGACAAAACGTGCCAGAATATTAAAATCGGTGAAGAACCCCTCCAAAGCGGATTGGATCCGGCTATCTCGAAGTTCACCCTGCTGATTGAATACAAACGAACGTTCATCCATCTCGTTCTGGTAAACGATCCAGGCAAGGATGAAGGTGATTAGCAATCCGGCAAAGAGGATCAACCCTCCCTCTATGAAGGAAACAGGTATCCTGAACAATGTTTCCCTCTTAAATCCTGATTGGTAAAAGAAGACGCCAATAAGATAAAGGCAAAACAGAAAAAAGGTGATCGAGATGGGAAAAATTCGGGCTTTTCGAAGCTCCTGCTTCCAGGAGTTACTCAGAATATCGATACCCACCACCATGAGTACCTTGTCTGAAACCGGATCTATAACCGGAGCAAGGGAGGAGATGAACTCGCCATATTCGTCGGTGATGGGGCCTATAACAAACGGCTGGCGTGTGGTAAAAATTTC
>JAFGNY010000176.1 GCA_016926765.1 Bacteroidales bacterium
AGAAGAAATTTTTCTGATTTGTGCTTTTTGATCAGTTCCGTGAGGATGTCAAAACTCTCTTTGCTGTGAAAGATTTTCCTCTTCCTGAATTGGATATATTTCTGTAAATAATATGCGGTGGATTCGGATATGCAAAAATATTTCATAGAATCAGGAATCTCGGCACGCATCTCTTTGGCAATCCTAAAGTAATGATCAACGGCATTTCGTGAGGTAAAGATCACGGCAGTAAAATCAAGCAGGTTGATCCTTGCTGTGCGGAAATCCTTAGCAGTTATCCCTTCAATCTTAAAAAATTTTCTGAATTCAATAGACAGATTGAGTTTTTTTGCAAGCTCTCCATAAGGAGATTTTTCCAGATCGGATGGCTGAGGTTGGCTTATCAGAATATTCTTGATCTTCAAGGCTAGACTTTTTTAAATTCAACTATCTTTTCTTACACCGGAAAATTACAAGTAATCAATGATCAGTTTAGCAGCAACGAGTAATGGCAGGATTTCGAGGGTGCAAAGATAGACAAATAAAAAGAAATAGGAGAATCGCGTTAATGATATTCCTATTAAAAAGCCTTTCATCAGTCTGAACAATGAGAAACTCCCGATAAATCCAAGCCCGATGTACAATGCCCAAACAGACTTGAGATAGATAGCAATGACGAGGATCGGAATCAGTAGCAGCCCTAAAAAAGAGATGGTAATAAGAATGTTAAGTTTGTATGCCTGGTTGGTGACGTCTGTCTGAAAAATATGGGCGAGCAAGTTCATGATAAATACCTTGAAGGACCAGAATCCGGCAACGGCAAGAGTCAATAAGAGGTAGAGCCTGAATGGGGGAATGGAAGAAGACTGGTGAAAAATTAGTTGCAGGACCTGATAAATCATCATCGCAAAAGAAAACACATAGACCAGGGATAGTACAATAGCAATCCGCTCGTTAAACAAATTCCCTTCCCGCTCGAGTTGATGCAGATCTCTGTTGATAAAGAAAGCCCGGAGGATAAGATGCAATCGTTGTGGGGAAAAGAGCTGAATCCATGATATCAGGAGAAACATTCCCAACAATACCCAGAAAATCCAGTCGGGTTGAAAGGGTACCAACGGAGCAGGATGAATATCCAGGAAGCTGCTTTTCATCGTACGGGGCTATTTGGCTTGATCAGTCTGCAGAAAGTGGTTCCAGAGTGGATCATCCGGAGGCTTGGCTATACACTTCACCATCTCCTTGCGAACAGGATGAATGAATTCAACTGACCTGGCATGTAAATGGATGGAGCCATCCGGATTGGATCGTTTGGCTCCATATTTCAGGTCTCCTTTAATCGGACAACCAAGGTGCGCCAATTGTGCCCTGATTTGATGATGTCGTCCTGTTATCAGGTTGATTTCCAGTAAGTAATAATGGTCGCTGACAGAAAGTAAGTTGTACTTCAGCTCGGCATTCTTCGCATGGTCGACAGCTTCAGAGTGTATGTAGCTTTTATTTTGTTTTTCATTACGTACCAGGTAGTGAATGAGATGACCCTGCTCATCAGGAGGAGAGGTTGACGTTACAGCCCAATAGGTTTTTCGGATTCCACCAGTTTTAAGCAATTGATTCAGGCGGGTAAGCGCTTTCGATGTTCGGGCAAAAACAAGAGCCCCGCTTACAGGTCGGTCAAGCCGGTGTACTACTCCCAGGAAGACCTCTCCGGGTTTGCTGTAGGTTGATTTGATATAGTGTTTGATCTCTTCACTCAGGGGCGTATCCCCTGTTTTGTCTCCTTGCACGATCTCACCGGGCTGCTTGTTGTAAATGAGCAAATGATTGTCCTCCAATATGATCCGTGAAAGAACTATCGCCATACCTTACCTCCTCTTCCCTCTTCCCTAAATCTAATACTGTTCTCTTTCGTTTGGGAAGTCGTTTGTTTTTACGTCTTGAATATAGGAGTCGACTGCTCCCCTGACCTCTTCAGAAAGGTTGTGGTATCGTCGAAGAAACCGTGGAGAGAACTCTTGTGTGATCCCAAGCATATCATGCAGGACAAGTACCTGTCCGTCCACATACATACCCGCCCCGATGCCAATGATCGGGATATTGACCTCTTTGGCGACCTGCTCTCCCAGCTTCGCCGGAATCTTCTCCAGAACGATTGCAAAACAACCTGAGTTGGCAAGGATGTGTGCGTCAGACAGCAGTTTTTTTGCCTCTTCATCTGTCGTAGCTCTGACGACATAGGTCCCAAATTTATGAATAGACTGGGGAGTTAAGCCGAGATGGCCCATCACAGGGATTCCCGCTGTAAGAATTCTGTCGATCGATTCAACAACCTCTTTTCCCCCTTCCAGCTTGACAGCGTCTGCTCCCGATTCTTTCATGATCCGGATAGCTGAAACAAGCGCCTCTTTTGAATTTCCCTGATAGGTTCCAAATGGAAGATCCACGACAACGAGGGCTCGTTTTACTGCCCTTACCACAGAGGAGGCGTGGTAAATCATCTCATTGAGGGTAATCGGGAGGGTAGAAGTATAACCTGCCATGACATTCGAAGCCGAATCTCCAACAAGAATCACGTCAATACCCGTGTTCTCCAGGATCCTGGCAAAGGAGAAATCATAGGCAGTCAACATAGCGATCTTTTCCCCCTTCAGCTTCATCTCCTGAAGCACATGGGTGGTTACTTTCTGAACATTACGGAATGAAAATGTAGCCGACATATCGATCTGATTAATTTGCAAAGCTACAACTTTATAGAAAAAATTGTATTTTTGCATTCTTAACAAACTCTTCGATCATGCGATTTCTGAGAATTTTTATCTTCCTTCTGATCCCCGGATTCCTGTTGCCCTCCTGCAAGAAGGAGCTCAACCTGAATGCCGATTGGGAAGATGTAACGATCGTATATGGAATTATGAATCAACTTGATTCAGCACATTATATCAAAATTACCAAGGCTTTTCTGGGACCGGGGAATGCGTTGGAATACGCACAGATTGCCGATTCCAGCAACTATCGCATGAAACTGAATGTGACACTGGAAGCCTGGAGTGGCAGCAACCTGATTGCTATCTATCCCTTTGATACTACTACGATAGATAGCAAGGATTCCGGTATCTTCTATTTCCCCAATCAGCTACTTTATGTCAATGATTCCATCCTGAGTCCTGAATATACCTATACATTGAAAATTATAAACCCGGAATCCCAGGAGGTGATCTCTTCACAAACGGCGTTGATCAAAAATTTCCATGTGGAGAAGCCTTTCGCCTATCAGTCCATTTCGTACGATGCGGGAAAAAACAGTAAAGTGGAATGGACTTCGGCTGAAGGGGGGAAACGCTATCAGGTAGTGGTTCGCTTTTTCTATCTGGAGGCCCCAACCTCCAACCCGACCCAGGGCGTGTTGAAGTCTGTTGACTGGGTGATCGTTCCGGGCAAACTGGCCAGGTCAGATGAAGGAGGTGAATCGTTGGATGCCAGCTATTCCAATGATGGATTTTATTCGATGCTGCATACACAGCTTGAGGTGGATCCGAATGTGGAGCGTACCGTCCCGAATTACTCGCTGAAATACTATTTTATCGTGGCCGGGGATGACCTCAATACTTACATTGAAGTAAGCCAGCCTTCCAACTCGATCATCCAGGAAAAACCCTCCTATAACAACATTGAGAATGGCATTGGTCTCTTCTCTTCGAGGTTTGTGCAGGTGATTGATTCAATCAATCTTTCACAACGCTCCATCGACGAGATCCGTTCTAACCCTCTTACATCGGATCTGGGATTCTAGATCACCGGATGCCGGATGCCAGTTAAGCATCTTTTCCTTAATGACCTTAATTTCCTAAATCTTCTCCTGTCTTTTTGTCAGATTCCGGATCTGAGAACCAGTCTGGCACAATGATTGACATGCTGAAGATCATTCAGAAACCAACCAGATATTTTATATAAACGAATTCATCATGGGAAAAATAATTGGAATTGACTTAGGAACTACGAACTCATGTGTTGCTGTGATGGAAGGAAACGAACCTGTTGTCATCCCGAACAGCGAGGGCAGAAGGACAACCCCTTCCGTTGTCGCATTTACTGATAACGGAGAGAGGAAAGTAGGCGACCCTGCCAAGCGACAGGCTATAACCAATCCAAAGAACACGATATTTTCGATCAAACGTTTCATGGGTGAGACATACGATCAGGTAACAAAAGAGATTAAACGGGTCCCATTCACAGTAGTCAGGGGTGAAAACAATACCCCCCGTGTCAAAATTGGAGACAAAGAATATTCACCGCAGGAAATTTCTGCCATGATCCTGCAAAAGATGAAAAAGACGGCAGAAGATTACCTTGGCACGGAGATCAGGGAAGCGGTCATCACAGTACCGGCCTACTTTTCTGACTCCCAGCGTCAGGCTACCAAAGAGGCCGGAGAAATCGCAGGCCTCGATGTGAAGCGGATCATCAATGAGCCTACAGCAGCCGCTCTCGCATACGGACTGGA
>JAFGNY010000177.1 GCA_016926765.1 Bacteroidales bacterium
CAACAGCAACCGACGGGGACCTACCCCCTGTTATGGCCAAAGTAAATAAATATGGGGTGCAACAAAATATTCTGATTCTACAGGGGATTATTGTGACCATCATTTCATTTGTCTATTTAATCATGCCCGATGTGAGCAGCGCCTATTTTATTCTGTCAATCCTTACCATTTCTCCTTACCTGATCATGTATGTATTGCTTTATCTGTCGTTCATTAAGTTACGGTATACTCAGCCTGATGTCAAGAGAGCATATAAACTCCCGGGAGGAAAAACCGGAATGTGGATCATTTCCGGATTTGGATTGCTTGCCGTTATTTTTGCATTTTTTATCGGATTCTTTCCTCCCGCGCAACTTGCCGTCGGAAGTCCCACCTTTTACGTGTGGTTTTTAATTGGCGGGGTTTCCCTGTTTGTTATTATCCCCATAATCATCGGATACCTGAAAAAACCAGAATGGAAAACCAAATCAGATTCAGAAACAAATTAAACCCCACGATCATGACATACAAAAAAATCAATTTACAAAACCTGGATTATAATGAACAGCTTCTTGTTCCGGCATATGGTCAAAGAACCATGGACTCCGATATTCCCAAATATGAAATTCCTAAGAACGGTTTGCCTTCCCGAACAGCCTATGATGTGATAAAAGATGAATTAATGCTTGACGGAAATTCACGGATGAACCTGGCTACCTTTGTAAGTACCTGGATGGAACCTGAAGCCAGACAACTCATGGCAGAAACCTTCGATAAAAACATGATTGATAAGGATGAATATCCTCAAACCGCGGAAATTGAAATGCGGTGCGTCAATATTCTTTCCAGGTTGTGGAATTCTCCGGATCACGAAGAGGCAACTGGTTGTTCTACAATAGGTTCCAGTGAGGCAGCCATGCTTGGAGGATTGGCTTTAAAATGGAAATGGCGCGAACGAATGAAAGCGAAAGGAAAACCTGCCGATAAACCCAACATTGTTATGGGGATCAATGTTCAGATCTGCTGGGAGAAATTTGCACGATATTGGGATGTCGAACCAAGACTGATCCCAATGGAAGGAACACGTTACAAAATCAATGCTGAAGAGGTTCTCAAACGGGTTGACGAAAATACAATTGGCGTGGTTGCTATTTTGGGTACCACATTTACAGGAGAATATGAGAATGTGAAAGAGATCAACGATGCGCTCGACAAACTAAATGCAGATACAAATTGGGATATTCCCATCCATGTTGATGGGGCATCAGGAGGATTTATTGCCCCCTTTATCCAACCTGATCTCGAATGGGATTTCCGGTTAAAATGGGTAAAATCTATTAATTCTTCCGGACACAAATACGGGCTGGTATTTCCAGGCGTTGGCTGGGTGATATGGCGGGATAAGCGTGAACTACCCAAAGATCTGATTTTTTATGTAAATTACCTGGGTGGGGAAATGCCAACTTTTGCCATCAATTTTTCAAGGCCGGGGAATCAGATTGTTGCCCAATACTATAATTTTCTGCGACTTGGTTTTGAAGGGTATAAACGGATACAACAAAATTCACAGGATATTGCCTTATACTTGTCGGATAAAATCGCCAAATTAGGACCTTTCGAACTGGTCAGTAACGGAAGTGATATCCCGGTTTTTGCCTTTAAACTGAAAAATAAAGAGAATTTTACCCTGTACGACCTCACCGGGATGTTACGGCAAAGAGGCTGGCTGATTCCTGCCTATTCGATGCCGGAAAACCTCACTGATCTGGTGGTTGCCCGTATTGTCGTCAAGGAGGGATTTAGCAGGGATATGGCCAATCTGTTGCTGGATGATATGAAACGAACGCTTCAGCATTTTGCCAATCAGCCTGATCATGTTCCTATCGAAAAAGGGGGAAGCTTTCATCATTGAAAAAGAGAGATCAGGATCAATGGTGCAAAAATATCGGAAGGAACCAAACATTTCCAGTATATTTGTTGTTAGTTGTACTTTTTTATTATTTATCCTTGTAACTTTAGTTGTATTTGTTTATTTGAATCTATGAAAAGTCCGGTAAAGATCCTGATCATCGACGATAACACTGACCTGATCACATTGATCAAAAAAATATTGACAGGGGAGTCGTATCAACTTGATGATGCCAACAACGGTGAAGAGGGACTAACTAAGGCAGCAATCATTCTACCTGATCTGATCCTCCTTGATGTTATGATGCCCGGAATGAATGGATATGAGGTTTGCCAATGCCTCAAATCCAACCCGGTTACCCGCGATATCATGGTAATCATGATATCCGCAATCAAAAAAGGGCTCTCCGATCAGATGGATGGATTTGAATCCGGAGCCGATGGCTACATCGAACTTCCTGTATCAAACAGAGTATTGAAAAACAAGATCCATACTTACATACGGATCGTACAGGAGGAACAACAAACCGGAGTTGACCGGGAACTTTTTGAACACATCTTTGAATCGGTGAGCGATGGAATCGTTTATACCACACTTAAAGGGGAGATTGTGGCTGTAAACAAATCTATGGAACAGATGCTCGGTGTTCCGAAATCGCGCCTGCTTGGTGTCAACGGCATTACCCTGGCCCGTCAGTTACTTCCCAAAACCATGATCCATAACGTTATTCCGTTACTTGCCCGGATCATCTCCGGAGAGAAGATATCCTCCTTCCGGGTCAACTACGGGGACAAAATACTGGAAATTACCCCAACTTATAACTTACAGAACCAGCGGATCACTGGCGTTGTCAGGGATATCACCGGAAGGCTGAAACAGGAAGAAACAATCCGGGAGAGTGAGGAGCGTCTTCGGTTAACATTAGATGCTATCTCAGATGGCGTATGGGATTGGCATATTCCTTCGGGGAAAGCGGTATTCAGTCCGGTTTACTATACCATGCTGGGATATGAACCATACGAATTTCCGGAAGAATATACCTCCTGGCGATCCCTGATGCATCCGGATGATCTTGAAAAAACAGAAACCTTCATTGAAGGCAAAATTGCCAGCGGCGAGGGATATGCCATTGAATTCAGGCTGAAAGAGAAATCGGGCCAATACCGTTGGATCCTGAGTCGGGGAAAGGTGGTTGAACGGGATAAATACGGAACTCCGGTGCGTATGTTGGGGACCCATAGCGATATTTCGGAACGGAAATCAGGGGAAGAAAGGCTTCTTGAAAGTGAGGGGAAATACCGGAAGATCTTTGAGAACATCCAGGATGTGTTTTACCAGGTGGATGCGACCGGGATGATCACGGAAATCAGTCCCTCTATTTTCCGATATTCGGGTTTTACCAGGGATGAGCTGATCGGGAAACCGGTGGTGGAGGTCTATAAGGATCCTGAAGACCGCAAAGCCATGATGAAGCAATTAATGGAACGCGGTGAAGTGACCGATTACGATGTGGAACTCAAAACTAAAAGCGGAGAGGTGCGATGGGCCTCCCTGCATATTCACCTGCGACTTCATCCGGATGGTACCTCTGCCGGAATCGAAGGGTCGCTAAGGGATGTAACCCAACGTAAGGTTGCGGAGGAAGCTCTTAGAGAGAGTGAAGCAAAATTCAGGGGTTTGGCTGAATTTGCACCCTATGCTATCATGATCTACCAGGATGACAAATGGGTATATATCAATCCTGCAGCGGAACAGATCAGCGGATATACGATCGGGGAACTATACGGTATGAACTTTTGGGATACGGCCGATGAGGAATTCCGCGAACTGGTTAAGGAACGGGGGCAGCAACGGCTACACGGTGAAGATGTGATTCCCTCGTATGAACTCAGGATTGTGACCAAACAAGGGGAGAAACGATGGGTTTTTCTGAATGCAGTACATATCCGGTTTGATGGGAAGCCGGCCGGATTAATTTCTGTGATCGATATCACCGAACGCATGAGGAGTGAACAGATCCAACGGATTCTTTATCAGATATCCGACGCAGTTACAGGTACGCCAGATGTGCAGGAGTTGATCCGGCTTATCAGAAAAGAGCTGGGAACGCTGATGGATACCTCCAGCTTTTACATCGCGTTTTACGATCCTGAAACCGGACTTCTTTCCACACCTTATAATTTGGATGAGGTGGACAATATTGAAACCTGGCCGTCCGCCCGATCGCTAACCGGACTGGTCATCAAACGGAATGCACCTTTGTTGCTTACCCGGACTAAGATCCTGGATATGCATCAAGCAGGAGAGATAGACCTGATTGGCTCCCTTTCCCAGTGCTGGCTGGGTGTTCCCCTGCATGAAGAGGGGACTGTGACCGGAGCGCTTGTAGTTAGAAGTTTCACCGATCCATGTGCCTATACACATCGTGATGTAGAGGTGCTGGAGTTTATCTCTGACCAGATCACCATATCCATCCGCCGGAAAAAAGCGGAGGAGGAGCTCCGGGCAGCGCTTGGAAAGGCCCGCGAATCGGAACAACTCAAATCGGTCTTTCTGGCCAACATGAGCCACGAGATCAGAACGCCGATGAACGGAATACTGGGTTTCACCGAACTACTCACAGAACCCGGGCTGACCGGGGATGAACAACAGCAATACATCGAGATCATCCGGCGGAGTGGCAACCGGTTGCTGGACACTGTCAACGACCTGATTGATATTTCGCGCATCGAAACCGGACAGATGCCGGTCATTCTGTCGGATGTTCCATTACAGATGCTGATGGATCACCAGATTGCCTTCTTTATGCCCCAGGCAAAACAAAAGGGCATCGCACTAACGCTGGTGACGAAACAGGAAGATTACCCGCTGCTCATCCGTACCGACAAGGGCAAGCTGAACTCCATTCTCACCAACCTCATCAAAAACGCCATCAAATACACCGAAGAGGGAGAAATTTCACTTACATATCAGGTGAAAAACAGTTTTCTGGAGTGCCGTATTTCCGATACCGGCATCGGGATACCATCCCACCGGATGGAAGCCATTTTCAACCGGTTTGAGCAGGCCGATATTTCTGATACCCGGGCTTTTCAAGGGTCCGGACTGGGATTGTCGATTGCCAGGGCCTATGCGGAGATGCTGGGTGGCGCCATCAAAGTGGAATCGGAAGAGGGGGTGGGATCGGTTTTTACGGTCAGGATCCCTATCATATTTCCCTTCCCGGATACCGGAGAAACTTCCCGGAAACCGGTTGAAGCTGAAAAAACCGGTACCGGAAAATGGAAGATCCTGATTGCCGAGGATGATGAAAACGGGTACCTTTTCCTGTCCAAAATCTTACAGGAGATAGCAGCTTCATGTTTTCAGGCTGTGACTGGTGAAGAGGCCGTGACCTTCTGCCAGAATCATCCCGATACCGATATAGTGCTGATGGACATCAAATTACCGGTTCTCGATGGCTATGAAGCCACGCGCAGAATCCGTGCTTTTAACCCTTCGGTGGTAATCATTGCCCAAACGGCCTATGCATTGGCAGGTGACCGGGAGAAGGCGCTGGCAGCCGGATGTAACGACTATATTGCCAAACCTGTTGCGAAAGAAAATCTACTGAAGATTATCCGGACAACAATTAAAAAGTAATCCTTCATCACTTTTATTGTATGCAGAACCATCACCTACACGAGAACCTGAAAAATTTTTTTGAGGCCGATATCAATTTTCATTGGGTATTGGACAATGACGGAACTATCCTGGCTATAAATGAAACTGTTAAACAGCGTTTGGGATATACTGAAGAGGAACTAACCGGCAAATCGGTGTTGATGGTGCATCCCGCCGAACGACAGGAGGAAGCCGGACGGATTGTACAGGCCATGCTGGAAGGCAAAGAGCGGTTTTGTAAGGTTCCCATCGTATCGAAACAAGGTGAGCACATCCCGGTAGAAACATATATAACCAGAGGCGTTTGGAATGGCGTTCCGGCTTTGTTCGGCATAAGCAAAGACATCAGCGAACTAAAGCTATCCCAGGAGAAATTTTTTAAAATATTCAATACCAGTCCGAACATCATTGGCCTGAGTGAACTGGAAACCGGGATTTACGTGGAGGTAAACCAGGCTTTTTACGATATCCTTGGTTTTACACCAGAGGAAGTCATCGGAAAACGGGCCCGCGACCTGGTCAGATTCGAGGATAAGTACCGGAACCCTATTGCTATGAAACTCAAACGAGAGGGGTTTGTCAGGGAGGTGGAGGCGGTTATCTATTCCAAAGAGGGTCGCCCTGTTCCCGTTTTGCTTTCGGCCTCGGTGATTGAGATCTACAGGAAAAAGTATAACCTCACCATCGCTGTGGACATCACCTATCGCAAGCTGGCCGAGAATCTCCTGAAGGAGAGTCATGTTGGGTTGCTTGATCTGTTTGATACAATGGATGTTCCGGTATACATTGCCGATCCTTCCACCTATGATCTCATCTACATCAACCAGGCCCTTAAAAAGCATTTTGGAGAACCTGACGGAAAAAAATGTTTTCAATACCTGCAAAACCTGGGGAAGCCCTGTTCCTTTTGCACCAATCCGTTGATCCTCGGCGACCATTTCGGAAAAACCTATTCGTGGGAATTTCAGAACAGGGCAACCGGCCGTTGGTATAAATGCCTTGATAAGGCGCTTCTTTGGCCCGATGGCCGGATTGTGCGGTATGAAATTGCCTTTGACATCACGGCACAGAAAGAGGCCGAGGAGGCGCTCCGGGAAAACATGGAAATTCTGAATGCAACACAGCGCCTGGCCAGGATCGGAGGTTGGGAATTTGATCTGGAAAAAAATACCATGACCTGGGCCGATGAAACATACCTGATCCATGGATTTCAACCCGGAGAGATCCCTGCGGGATCGGAAGAACATATTCAACAGAGTCTGTCCTGTTATTTTCCGGCAGATCGCCAGGCAGTACTGGAAGCCTTCAACAAGTGTGTGGAACAGGGAAAATCCTATAACCTCGAGTTTCCGCTGAAGCGGGCCGATGGAAGAATTATTTGGGTTCAAACCATGGCAAATGCGGTCTTTGAGGAGGGCAGGATTGTCAAAGTGATCGGAAACCTCATCGACATCACGGAACGGAAGCTGGCTCAGGACTGTTTGGTGGAAAGCGAGGAACGGTTGAGGCTTGCACATTTGGCGACCAATGATGTGGTATGGGATTGGGATATCATTCAAGATACTCAGAAATGGAACGAAGCAGGAACACTTGTGTTTGGCTGGACGAAAATAGTCAGCGAACCCCAAACGGCGCAATGGTGGGTCGACCGGGTGCATCCGGATGATCGTGAGCGGGTGGGTGAAGGTTTCTTTTCGGTAGTGAAGGATCCGGAGAAAACATACTGGCAGGACGAATATCGGTTTCTCAAGACTGACGGCACCTATGCCCAGGTGATAGACAGGGGGTATGTGCTCAGGGATCCTCAGGGAAAGGCTCTCCGGATGGTTGGCGCTATGCAGGATATCACCAAGGAACGGAAATCGGTCGAGGAGTTGGAACGGGTTGGGGTTAAGATGAAACTTGCCGCCGAGTCAGCAGGTTTCGGAATCTGGGAGTGGAATGTGGATTCAAACGAGCTTACCTGGGATGATTCAATGTTCTCGGTTTATGGAATAGAAAAGAATGAATTCACACATCATTTTGAAGCCTGGAGGTCAAGGGTTCATCCCGATGACCTGAAAGCAAGTATTGATGCCCTGAATAAGACTATTGCTTTAGGGATTGACTTTGATACCGAATTCAGGATAATCAGACCAGACGGGGAGATTCGTTACATTAAAGCCAATGCGGTTGTGCAAAGGGATATGGCCGGCAGGGTTATCCGGCTGACCGGGATAAATTACGACTTAACCAGACTAAAACAGTCGGAAGAGATCCTGAAAGAGAGTAAGATGAAGCTTCAACTGGCCCTTGATGTGGCAAAAATGGGCTACTGGCGGTATGAGATTGCTACCGGCAGGGTTGAATGGTCAAAAGGACACGATTTGCTCTTTGGGATTTCCATGGATGCGTTCAGAGGTAATCTGAATGCTGTACAGGAATGCGTTCATCCGGATGACCGTGCCCCTGGGGAGGCAAACCTGAGACGGACGATTGAGGAAAATATACCCTACAACAACACCTATCGCGTTGTACATCCTGACGGCACGGTCCGTTGGATGTTTTCACACGGACATCTCTACAGGGAACGTTCGGATGATCCGGGTTTCATTTTCGGTATTACACAGGATATTACCGAACGCAAACATACAGAGGAACAATTACAGCAATTGTCCTCTCTTCGTCAGTTGCTGGTGGAATTGTCGACGAAATTCATTAACCTGCCTCTTGAGAAGGTAGAGGATGAACTAACAGCATCCCTGAAACAGACAGGTGAATTTGTTCAGGCAGACCGGTCCTATATTTTCGAATACAATTGGGAAAAGCAACTTTGTACGAATACCTATGAATGGTGTGCCGAAGGGATTGAACCGCAAATTCATAACCTGCAGCATCTACCGGTTGACCTGGCCCCCGAATGGATTGAGGCACACAGCCAGGGGAATACGCTGTACATACCGGTTGTTGCATCACTTCCGGAGGGAGGAATTAAATCGCTTCTGGAATTGCAACGAATAAAAAGCGTTTTGACCGTTCCGATGATGAACAATATGGATTGTATCGGGTTTGTTGGATTTGATTCGGTCAGGGATTTTCACAACTTCTCAGACCTTGAGCAGAATGTACTTATGGTATTTGCGCAGATGCTGGTTAACATCACGATGAGGAAAAGAACGGAGAATGAACTCATTTCTGCCCGAATCAAGGCTGAAGAAAGCAACCGCCTCAAATCGGCCTTCCTTGCCAGCATGAGCCATGAGATCCGGACCCCGATGAATGGAATACTGGGCTTCCTTCAACTGCTGAAGGATATGGATCTTACCAGTGAAGAGCGTGACAGGTTCATTGAAATAGTAAACAAAAGCGGTCAACGGTTGCTCCGTACCATCAACGACATCATTGAAATGTCGAAAATTGAAGCGGGTCAGATTCAGGTCATTCGGGAAGAGATTGACCTACATGAAATGATGCAGTTTCTGTTGGAATTTTTCAGCCGGCAGGCCCGTGAAAAAGGGCTCACACTGGAATGGGAAAAGGAGGTTCCGGGGCAACATCTCCGGATTTTTTCCGACCAGGAAAAACTCAACAGCATCCTCACCAATTTGTTGAACAATGCCATAAAATTCACAGAACGTGGAGATATTCGGTTTGGATACCAGATTGAGAACGACCAGCTTCGATTCTTTGTTCAGGATACCGGGTCAGGGATTCCTCCCGATAGAACTGAGGCTGTTTTCGAAAGGTTTATTCAGGGAGATCTTCGAATTTCGAGTCCGCATGAGGGATCCGGATTGGGATTGTCCATTGCGAAGGCTTACTGCGAGAAACTGGGTGGATCGATCGGAGTGGATTCGGTTTTAGGGAAAGGCAGTACATTTTCGTTCACGATCCGGTATGAGCCCATTCTGACGAAGGCTGAGGAACAATCCATCCAGAAGGTAGAAAATCAAGGTGTTAAGTCGGGTATTACTATTCTGGTCGCGGAAGATGACGAAATATCTTTCCAGTATCTGGAGAGTATACTGGTTAAAGAGGGATTTAAGTTGATCCGCACGATCAATGGAGAGGAAACAGTTGATGTTATTAGAGATCATCCTGAAATACCCTTGATATTACTGGATATTCGAATGGGTAAGAAGAGCGGGCTGGAAGCAGCCAGGGAGATCCGTGCTTTCAACCCGTCAGTGGTGATCATCGCCCAGACAGCCTATGCCTTAACCGGAGACCGGGAAAAAGCACTGGCCGCCGGATGCAACGATTACATTGCCAAACCCATAGAAAAGGAGAGTCTTTTGAAGATCATTCATACAAATATAATGTCAACATAGAAAATTCCTTACTTTTTTCTGTTCCTTTTCAAAGGAAATTAATCCTTCATCCGGTCTTTCTCTTTGTATGGTTGATTCCTTCGTTAATCCGGTATCAGTAATTCAAACCCCTTTTTATGAAAATCGAACGAATAGAACTCCGGCATATCAAAATGTTCCCATAAGCCCCTTTGTGACTTGCATGGGAACCAGGTACGACGAGAAGCATATTATGGATGCAAATTCATCAATAGGCCCAGTGCCATCAGGTATCTGATCCTGAATTCAGGGTCAAGAACCAGAATATCGGCGTCGTATCCTTCACGGATAAACCCTTTACCTTTCAGCTTCAGTATATTGGCAGGATTAGAAGTGGCTACCTTCAGTGCAATCTCAGGTTTGATTTTTTCATCCAGCACAGATTCTTTGATCTCTCTGATGATGGAGGATGGGAGCCCCATATCGATGCTGATCAGGCTGCCTTCGGAATCGAAATTCGGCAGGGAGCCGCAGCCATCGGAGGTGAAGGTGATATGTTCGGCCGGGACCCCGGCTTCCAACAACTGTTTCAGCGCCCGGGAAGGCTTTACCTCCACTTCGGGATCATAGGGGTAAGAGCTTGTAGTGATATCAACGTAACCCATTTTCCCGTATTCCTTTGCCTCCTCAAAGATCCAGGGGTTCCGGTTGCAATGAGTGGGAATGAACTGCCGGTACCCCATAATGGTCTTCTCTACGATCTCGTGGAGGGGTCGGAATGGATCTTTGGCGTCTCCCATATGTATGTTGACGATCCCTGCCTTTCCACCGATCATCCCTGCTAACCTTGCATGGGCTGTGATGCGGGCCAGTTCATGGAAGGATGGGATCGAAGAGCGATGATCGCTGATAGCGACCTCTCCAACCCCGATGATCTCTTCGAACAGGGCAATATCTTTGGCCAGGTCACCGGTGATGGTTGGGGTTGGTACCTGGTAAGCCCCCGTGTACATCCAGGCCGATACCCCCTGAGCGCGAAGAGATTTCACCTTCATCAGCACGCTTTCCACTGTCCGGGTAATCCCGTCGGTACCCAGGCACCCTATGACCGTAGTGACTCCTCCGTCAAGCATCATCTGTAGTTGCAACTCCGGCATCCGGGAAGCAGGCCCCCCCTCACCGCCCCCTCCCGTCACATGCACATGGCTGTCGATCAGGCCAGGCACCAGCAGGAGCCCTTCGCAATCGACGATTGTATAATCCAATCCATCCGGAGGATCAATCCGGTCTCTGATACCCAGGATGGTGCCGCCACCCGTAAGCACATCCCGCTTCCCTTCCGGGTCGGGACTATATACCATTGCATGTTTGAAAAGTGTCAGCATAATTCATTTGGTTATTATGGCAAAATTGAGGAAAATTTGTGCTCGCCCTTCCTCAATCAGGTTTTTTTTTTTATTTTCGCTGAGATAATATGAGCAATGATATGGCTTATCATGGAAAGCACAGATTCCCCTGTTTTTTCTATATCCTTTTGCTGATATGCCTGTCAATCGGCAACCTTAATGCCCAGCCGGGTCGAATACTCCTTGTGGGCGGCGGTGCGGAAAAAAACGGTCAGCAAAGTTGGAGTACCCCGGCATATACCTGGGCAGGAGAAAACAGGAGGATCGCAGTCATTGGTACATCTTCCGGATCCCTGGCAAACTATTTCTTAACCCAGTGCGGTGCCTCCATTGCCCGGGAATTTGTCATCACCTCCCGCGACAGCGCCAACAGTCAGGCTACCTATGATACCCTGGTGTCTTATGATGTGATATTTTTCCGGGGCGGAGACCAGTATAATTACTACAGGTATTACAAGGATACAAAGATGCTGGAGGCTGTTATTCAGGTTTATAACAATGGGGGAACTATATGCGGCACTTCTGCCGGGATGCATATCCTCTCTCAGGTGATTTTTACCGCTAAAAACGGTTCAGCATATCCCGACGAATGCATTGAAAATCCCGGAAATCCATACGTTACCCTCGCTGACGATTTCCTCCAGTTCTTCCCGGGATTTCTATTTGATACGCATTTCGCGGAACGTGGTAGGTTCGGACGGTTGACGGGATTCCTGGCCAATTATTTTTTCGGAAAAGGATTGAAAATCACCGGGATCGGAATGGACGACATGACCTGTATGACCATTGATGAGACAGGTCTGGGAACTGTCTACGGGACAGGATGTGCCAATTTCTATCTTCCCGGTACTGATTTTAAGCAGAATGGCACAAAACTACTGACCGATTCATTGAAGGTTGTGCAGTTGCTTCATGGTTGTACTTATCATTTTTCAACCGGTGAGTTTGGTTTTACATCCCTTGACCAGACAATCATAACAGGGGAAATGCAGGAAACAGGTAATTATACTATGTTCGCAAGCGGCAGCGACCTCTTGTCGGATAACACAGGAATGCTTGCCGGTTTGGTGCAGAGAGCAGGAAAACCTTCGGATCCCATCCTGTTGCTGAGCGGAGATCCAGAGATAACAGCAGGGTTCAGACAAAAATTATTGGAGCTCGGATCAGGGCCAACAGAGATGTTTACACCGGGCGCAGACCTGGGTACCGATACTTCTTTGAGGAGAGCAATTACTGAGGCCGTAAAGATCCTTTTCCTCCGGAACAGTTTACAGGATATTGCAGCTTTTCTGGAAACACCCAACGGTGCCTTGCTGAACTCCCGGTTGCACTCCGACGGGATGATCAGTGCATTTGCCGGAGATAATGCAAGATTTGCGGGAAAAACGGTAGTGGATAATTATCTTACAGAATACGCCTCCTGGTATGGCGAGATGGACTTCCTCCCGGGGTTATCCCTCCTCCGGCATACCGTGATCATGCCCAATACCTACCTGACCAGCGATATATACGAAAATACAGTTACTGCTGTGCCTTATGCAATGCTCAAGGATACCCTGAGATACGGGATATGGCTGACCGATCACAGTTATTTGAAATATGCTCCGGTGGAGGGGATAGCAGTTTTAACAGGATACGGGACAGCACCGGTAATGGTGGTGGCCAACAGTGGCATAAAAGGAGGGTTTTCATCCCATACCTCTACCGGATCTACCTCTGTTGATCCAAGGATGGTAGCTGGTTTTGAAAACCTGACTCTTACCCTGACCGACGAAACTAATCCATACCGGATGGGAAGGGTAGCTCCGTCAGGTGAGGATGCGCCGGATATCCTCAGTGGCTGGTTGGTCTATCCTAATCCATCTACTGAAAGGATAACGGTTTCTGGCCCACTGTCCTCCTTCCGCTGGGAAATTACCGGGATGGAAGGAAGAGTTTTAATGCAGGGAATGAGCCCATGGCAGAAAGCTACGTTCAGTATCACGGACTTTTCGCCCAGCTGTTATATTTTGAAGGTATTCAGGGAAACAGGGGAAGCGGTTTACCATACTGTTGTTATCAGGAATTAGTGAGATATGTTATAATGCGATATCTAAGGTAACTATGAAGTTGCGTCAGTTACGTGTGCTTTTTCTTTTGCTCTCTTCATTGACTGCTTTCTCCGGAGAAAAACCCGGCGGATCCCTTATCATTACAGGAGGCGGACTGGAACCTGACAACCGTGAGATTTTCGGTGAACTGATCCGCAGGGCCGGGGGAGCCGGCAGAGCTACCTTTGCGGTGATTCCGGCCGCAAGTGGCGTACCAGTCCAGTCATACTCATACTTCCGCAGCGAGCTGGTTTCCTATGGTATACATCCCGACAGGATCCATCTTATC
>JAFGNY010000178.1 GCA_016926765.1 Bacteroidales bacterium
CATGGGCAAGCAGCCAATTTATTCAGCAAACGTAACCCCTGAAATCCTGTCAGACGGGAACTGGCATCATGTAGCATATGTCAATGAATACGATAGTTACTATTATACTTACTCTGGCACCTTTTATCTGGACGGGAATGAGCTGTCTACCAGTAAAAACGAATCGATGCATACCTTCTTATCAGACCAGAACAATGAGCTCTCATGGTCCTTGCATGCCTTTCCGATCCGTTTCGGAGGGTGTAACGTTGAGGCGGATGAATATTCCAGATTTTCCAACGACCGGACATTCATCAATCAAATGGACGAGATCAAGATTTGGACACTTAACCTGGATGAATGGCAAATCAGAAACACCATGAACAACTATCAGCTCCAGGATCCCTTCCTGGTGGGCTATTGGAATTTCGATGATAAAAACTGCCGGTTGAATTTTTTCGACGACCTCAGTTACCAGAATAACATGGGAATGTTCAGAGAGGGCGCCACACTGGTTAGCGGCGATCCCGCCCATGCAGACAAAGACTCGTTGTACCTGATATCAAGCAACACATTTACCGATTCGGTGCGCTTCTCCTTTGTTGATCAGAGCAACCGCATAGTCGATTCTGTCACAGTCGTATCCCCCGGAGGGAAAGCCTTCCTGTATTATAATTTATCTTCCCTGCCCTATGGGATCAACCTGCTGAGAACCCATGAATATTATCCGGGAGAACGTGACACCGGATTTATCCGGGAGTTTCCCCTTAGAAATATCCCCGCAGTCCCGACAGCAACCCCCCGGAACGGATGGAGTACCTATTTTGAGCGGTCCTGGACTGACCCGCCAAACATCGCCGATAGCGGTTGCCTCTACAATGCAATCACGGTCAGTGGACTCCCGGAAAATACACAGAAAGTGTCCCTGGAGTTAACAGATGGATGGACAACAATCGATACCATGACCTTCTACCGGAATTCCAACCCCTATCACCATTCCCTCTCCCTCGACGGAAAAACGAACTATATTGTGACCTCTACCCCAACCCTGTCGTCGCGTGATTTCACCCTGATGTTCTGGTTTAAAACCACTTCCAAGGAGGGAGGAGTGCTGGCCCAATTCTCTTCAGACGCCACCCTTGGAACCTCTGATACGACCAATTTCTGTCTGGGAATGAAGAAAAACGGATCTCTGAGCCTTAGAATTCATGGATTTTATGGCTTGAGTGTACTCCATGCAACGGGACAATACAACGACGGTGCCTGGCATCATTTCGCAGTGGTTGTCTCTTCTGATCCAATCTCCAGTGGTTTGTATATTGACGGTACCGTAGTGGACAGAGGAATTGTTCTTCACCCTGATGTATTTTCGGGCTACTGGATGTTTGGCCGGTCTACCGGTTTTATCAGTCAAATGAAGGATGATACGGTATCTGCCTACCTCCAGGGCTCATATTCAGAGATCAGCCTATGGAATCATGCCCTCGATTACAAAGGGATCAATCAGGTGATGTACCTTCCATCTCTGGACACCTGTCCACAGGTATCCCATTATTACAAATTAGACGAAGGGAAAGGCACTCTTGCGAAGGACAGCAAAGGGAACTTGAACGGAACGTTAATGGGAGGACCCCGGAAATGGTTCGTCGACCAGGGATTGAACACGGTGACTTGGGTTGGTGAACTTACCCGTTTGGGAGGTCAGGAACAAACCCTGAAAGTGAAAGCATGGACCCCAGGGAACGATACAGGATATACCTATGAATTAGGTAGGTTTAACAGCCTCTCCCCCTCCACTGGTGACTACCTCTTTACCTATAATTTCGAAGATGGCCTGGGCTATTTCAATCTGGGGGATGATTTGACTACTACCATCGATGTCAAATTCAACGATCCCTCTTCCACTTACAATGACTATATTTTTATCCTGGAGTTTTATGAACCTGACGGGACACTTCTCAAGTGGTGGAGTGATACGGCATTCAACTCCTCCACACTGATCACTTCGTTCACATTGGATTTAGGGGATGTCCCCATGGGATCTTTTTTATACATGAGTGTCCTTGACATCAATGAAATAAACCTCTTAACCTGCGTCAACTATCCGATCCTGATCAAACCCTTCGCCGCACCCAAAGTCAGCGGACACTTTGGCCCCTTCATCCAGGCCATCGCTCCGGGAACCATGCAAGCGATCAATACCTTCACCATCAATACGGCAGAGATCCCCACACTGACCGGCATCACGGCAAAATTCGTCGACAGCAAAGGCTTCCAGATTGCAGAACAGGAGGCTTCCGGAAGCCATGAAAACTGGCAGATTACATACGACATGGCCTCACTTTCCCCACCAATCACCGGAATGTTTCTGGAATATTACCTGGGCAGTAACCCGGAACCTGTCCTGGAACAGGGGCCGTTCGATATCACCATCACCCGCACAAGGCCTTATTGGTTTGATTTCTGCAAGGCTTCTGATTTCTCCGACATCGAAGAGGATACCATCGAGAGGAAAGTCACCTTTACCATCTCTTCCCCCCTGGAGGATCCCAGTTCCTTTCTGAATGATGTAAGCATTTTTCTTCCCGAAGATGTTCCCTTGCTGAATGGAGCGCACGGTACATTGTACAGCCCTGGAATGGAGGTGAAATTGAAATTCTGGATCGATTCATTGAAACTTGCACACCCGATTGTGGATGCGAAACTCAATCAGTACGTTCTCCATGTAGGAGCAGGAAAAAGTAAAATTCTCCGGGCCGATTTTCAGGATAATCTGTATGAGTTTTACAGGCTTGACACGAATGATAATCTCTGGGCAACACAGAACTTCGACATTTCCGGCGGCGTCGCTTTCGAACCGAAAGGACTTGGGGAAATGGGGGAGAAGATCCTCGGAATTATCAAACTTCTGAAAGACGTCATGTCAGCCGACGAAATTATTTCCCCCACCTTTTCCATTACTTTAAGCGGCGCTTATAAATATTCTTCCCGTCTTCATCTGAAGCTGGATACCATCAACGGCAAAACCCAATGGGGATCATATGGCGACCTGATGTTCAATGCGAATGAAGGAACGCCCGAGAATGATTCGAGCGCTTCCTACCATTTCTATGCCGGTTCGTTCGGGGTGGATTTTGAGATAGGGGCAAAACTGTTGGAAGGATTGGCGGAGGGTGATTTTTGCCTGGATTTGAAATTCAACGCGGGATTCGGACACTCGTATATCACGATCCCGAAAAACGATACCAAGTTTTTAAAAGATTTCAACATGGATATCCATGGGAAAATGGTGGTGAAGGAACTCTGGGGTCTTACCTCCCAAACCGTCTGGGGACCGAAATTGTTTTATTCACACCGTTTTTGGGGAGACGATATGGAGGAGTGCTTCCCGGATGATAAAGCTGCCCCGCCGGAGAATAGTTTAGCAGGGGAAATCACACCGGTAAGTACCTTCGTTAAAACGCCCATGGCTTACCCGCAGGCCTCCATCACCCCTTCGGCCAATTATAATCTATTTACATGGCTGGAGAAAGGTGATTCCATTGGTGAACGGCACCTGAGATCCAGGTTCCTCAAGAATCAGACAAAAAAATTCTCGGATAAACTGACGATCCACAGCAACACCCATGCGATCAACAACCCCATCTCAGCCGGTTTTAGTGACAGCACGGTGCTGATCGCCTGGTCGCAGTCGCGCTACGATGGTCTCGGTCTGACCCGCTTACGTGATGCTGATCCTCTCAGGGTGTTCGCTGAATCCCAGGATATCTGGTTTGCCGTGTTTGATATCACGACGGACAGCATCATTCAGATGGAACAGATCTATGATGATCTCACTGGTATGACCACCGGCCGGGCCGAAGCAAAGCCCGCGTTGGCCATTTTATCCGAATCCCTGGCTCTGCTGACCTGGCAAGTGGCTGATCTGGAAAACCATGCATCTGAGTTATGGTATGCAACCCTTACTAAAACAGGGGAAGAGTGGACTCCAGGCCTGCCTGCCCAGATCGCATCGATCAATGGGATCGAAACAGACATCTGCCTCGGAAAAACCAGTGAGAACAAAGCTGTCCTGACATGCCTCAACAACCGGAGCACAGACAGTACTAGCAACCGGATCTTATCCCTGACCTTCGAGGATATGGTTTGGAGCACACCGGCTGTTGTATGTCATGATCCAAACATGGACATTAACTATTTTACGATGAATTTCAAAGGCCAATACGGGTCTATTGTCTATACCGCCTACGTCTCCGACACAGCTGGCTCTGATCATGAGGTTGCTTCCATGATCCCATGGGATCCGGTGAATGAATGCTGGGGAAATACCTTCCCCCTGGCAATGGATTCGGTCCAGCATTATCAGTACCCGGAGATTGCCCTGCAGGAGGATGGTAAAATGACCGTGGCCGTGAAATTGGAGAGATTCATGATAAAAACATCAGATCAGCGCATCAGCCAGGTCGACCTCCTGACGGGGAACCTTAACACCCCGTCGGGGCCCTGGTATCATCTAACGGCAAATCCGTTTGTGTGCGATACAACCAAACAGGTCTCTGAACTCAGTATCTCCTATATCGGCCAAGATACCCTGATGGTCCTTACCCAGGAATATGTCATGCTGCCGGCCAATACGCTTTATTATCCAGTGCACGGAAGCACATGGGGTAACCCCTATATGAACCAGGTGCTTCGGTGTGTCACCATTCCACACGACAGTACCCTGGTCATTGTCCCGATGGAGGAATACCTCATCGGCACGGAAGAACCTTCTCCGGAAGATCACGGAGAGATCCTGATTCAGAATTATCCGAACCCGTGCACAGACCATACCACCATCCGGATCGAACTTCCGGAAAAGACTGCGATCGTCCTGGAACTATTTGATATGCAAGGCCATCTGATAGGCACATTGGCAAATCAGACGCTCCAGGAAGGAGCCTATACGATTGCTGTGAATACATCTCTGCTGCAATCGGGTACCTACCTGTACAAACTCACCACCGAACATGCCGTCTGTACAAGACGCATGGTAGTAATAAGGTAACGACCTTAACGAGAGCAATTATGAACAAAGTTCAATTTTCCGTTTTGCAACCCAGACAGGATGGGGCCCGGCTTGTGAAGATGTTATTCTCGCTTTCCATACTGATACTTCCCTTCGTATCAGGGGCTCAGACTATGCGAAATGAAGGGGCGAAACTCATCATCCCTGAAGGGTCCCAGATGGTTATAACCGGAAATTATATCAGCCATTCTTCCGCTGGAACCATATCCCTGGATGGGCTCCTGTTGGTGACCGGGAACCTTTCTTCGGATGCCGGATCGATTTTCACTTCACCGGATGCCACGGGAACGCTGCTCCTGACGGGGAGCGCCAGCCATTCGGTCACAACACCATCGGGATCAACACTTGTACTGGACGGACTTTCGATCACCGGAACAGGAAGCTGGCCGACCTCCGACGGACAGAAGATCACGGTTTCGGGAGATCTGGAGGTGGCATCAGGAGCTACGTTTCAACTTACCTCCTCCTCCGAAGCAGCCACCTCCCTGATCACCCTGGGCAGCGCGGATGGAGAGGTAACGGTTCAACGGTATATCGGAGCCTGGACCGACGATGACCACGGATGGCATCTGCTCTCCTCCCCGGTCGACGGCCAGACTATTGCTCCCGGGTTTACCGCGGAACCGTCAGAAAATTATGATTTTTACCTATGGTCGGAAAGCAACGAAGTGTGGGTTAATTTCAAGAATACGACCACCAGCCCCACCTTCCTGGAATGCAACGGGAGTTCGGGAAATTTCCTTTCCGGCAGGGGATATCTGGTTGCATATGCTTCGACTGCCTCAAAGGAATTCGAAGGTTCCCTGCATGATGCCAGCATTCCGGTTTCAGGATTGACCAATACCGACGGTACACAATATGCCGGCTGGAACCTGGTGGGCAATCCTTTCCCCTGTTATATGCAGTGGAATAAAACAACCGGTGCCGGAGGCTGGAACCTGTCGTATATTAATGGTGTGGCAAAAATATGGGATGAATCAGCAGCCAGTTATGTCGATATAGCACAAAGTGATCCCATCCCCCCGCTGCAGGGGTTTATGGTGCAGGTCAGCGGAAGCGCCACCGGCTCCCTTACCCTCTATGAAGGCGACCGTGTGCATGAGGATGACACCTGGTATAAGGAGCTGGCCGAAAATGTCATTAAACTCAGGGCAGTAGACCCCGAAGGAAAAAAGTCGCAAGCAACGGTCATCCGTTTCCTGGATGGCGCTTCTGCTTCGTTTGAACCCGAACACGATGCCCATTTTCTGTCAGGTTATGCCCCGCTACTCTATACCGTTGCCGACGGCCATCTGATGTCGACCAACACCCTGCCCACGCTGGATGAAACGTTACGGATCCCTCTTTACTTCAGGAAGAACGAACATTCCCTCTTTTCCATTGAAGCCGATTCTGCCATTTCCCTGATCCCGGCCTACCCTGTATACCTGACTGACCGGAAACTCGGGATTACAACAAACCTCACCAGGGGAAAGGTCTACACTTTTTCTTCGGAGGAGGGAGACGATCCATACCGGTTTGAGATTCATTTCAAGGCGGTGGGAGTGGGTGAGTCTCAACCCACTGCATCGGTTCAAATCTGGAGCGACGGACAATCCTTATACATCAGAAATCCGCAATCCCTAACGGGGACTATTGAGGTCGTCAGTATGACCGGCCAACGGATCCTGGGGGTACCGTTGACCAACGAAGTGCTTCAGCAACAGCATCTTCATGTGACTTCGGGAGTATATTATGTCAGAGTTTATGGACAGCAGGTCTTCGGGTCGCGGAAAGTATTTCTCAATTAAACAGCACATTGAATGAAAAGACGAAACATTTTTTACCTCCTCACATTTGCCCTCCTTTTTCTCTTCTCAGATCAGCAGCTTTCGGCTCAGGAACCGCCTCCTCCACCGGGAGGACACGGATTGGACGGCAATCAGGATCCGCGTGGGGCTCCCATCGATGGCGGCCTGGGAATTTTATTGGGACTGGGTGCAGCTTACGGAGGCTGGAAGATTTATAAGAGTAAAAAGAAGGAAGAGGCTGACAAAAAGGATTAGCTCACCTTCCTGCTCCGTTTCCGTTCGATCTCATCGAGGATGATCTTTCGGAGCCGGATCGTTTTCGGGGTCACTTCCACGTATTCGTCGCCCTGAATATATTCCATGGCTTCTTCGAGGCTGAATTTCACAGCAGGAATGATCACAGCTTTTTCATCAGAGCCGGATGCACGTACATTGGAAAGTTTTTTTGTCTTGGTAAGGTTAATCAGCATGTCGTCGCTACGGGTGTTCTCCCCTACTACCTGACCTGCATAGATAGAATCGTTCGGCTCAATAAAAAATTTCCCCCGATCCTGCAATTTATCAATGGAATAGGTGATGGCAGTTCCTGTCTCCATTGCGATCAGGGAGCCGTTGATGCGGGTGACCATATCTCCTCTCCAGGGTTCGTAGCTCTTAAACCGGTGCGCCATAATGGCTTCACCTTCGGTGGCTGTAAGGATCGGATTCCGCAACCCGATCAATCCACGTGCCGGGATCGTGAAATCGATGACAACACGATCCCGTTTATGCTCGATGTTTACAATCTCACCCCGCCGGCGTGTAACGAGTTCAATCACCTTTCCAGAGAAAAGCTCAGGCACCTGGATGGTAAGGTTTTCAACAGGTTCATAGATCGAGCCGTTAACCAATCGTGTCAACACCTGTGGTTGTCCGAGCTGAAACTCGTATCCTTCACGGCGCATCGTCTCAACCAGAATGGCAAGATGGAGTACTCCACGGCCATAGACCAGAAATTTCTCCGGTGTTTCCGTCTCTTCGACACGTAAAGCAAGATTTTTTTCTGTCTCCTTAAAAAGCCTCTCCCGGATGTGACGGGAAGTCACGAAGGTACCGTCTTTACCGGCAAACGGAGAATTGTTGATGGTAAAGACCATGCTCATGGTGGGTTCGTCTACCGTAATCGGCTTCAAGGCTACCGGATTTAACGCGTCGGCAATGGTATCGCCGATATCAAAGTTCTCGGGTCCCAGAACAGCACAGATCTCTCCTGCTCCCACTTCCCATTTCACCTTCTCTTTTCCAAGCCCTTCAAACAAGTACAACTCCTTGATGACTGACTTCGTGATCCTTCCGTCGCCTTTGACAAGAGAAACCTGCATTCCGGCCTTCAGGCTACCGCTTGTGATACGGCCCACAGCGATCCGCCCGACATATGATGAATAGTCGAGCGAGCTGATCTGAAGCTGCAGTGAACCTTCATTTCTGGGCGGTTCGGGAATGTGTTCCAGGATCATATCCAGAAGGTAGTGAATGTCCTGAGCCGGCTTCTGCCAGTCATCCGACATCCATCCCTGTTTTGACGAGCCGTAGATGGTGGGAAAGTTCAGTTGCTCCTCGGTGGCATCCAGACTGAACATCAACTCGAACATGGCTTCATGAACCTCATCGGGAGAACAATTAGGTTTATCTACCTTATTGATCACCACGATGGGTTTCTTTCCCAGCTCCAGCGCTTTCTGCAGCACAAACCGGGTTTGAGGCATCGGGCCTTCAAAAGCGTCAACCAAAACCAACACACCATCAGCCATGTTCAGTACCCGCTCCACCTCTCCTCCGAAGTCAGCGTGGCCAGGAGTATCGATAATATTGATTTTCACTCCTTTGTATCTGACTGAGACATTCTTGGATAAAATGGTGATCCCACGTTCCCGTTCGAGGTCGTTGGAATCGAGAATCAGATCCCGCACCTCCTGGTTTTCCCGAAAGAGATGCGTTTGATGTAACATCCTGTCAACCAAGGTAGTTTTACCGTGATCAACATGGGCAATGATTGCAATGTTCCGAATATTTTGCATTTAATGTATTTAGATATGTTATTAAAAGAATTTGCAAAATTACG
>JAFGNY010000179.1 GCA_016926765.1 Bacteroidales bacterium
AACCGTACCCCCTTCATCGAGAAATAGGTAATCCACTCCGGCTTTTTTAAAGATTCCCTGCATTGCCTTGATGACCGACGGCGTCAGATGTGTCATGCATCCGGCGAAATAGATCACGTTTGTTTGCGGGGGTGAAGGAGCGGGAAGATAGGTAAAATCAGCCATATGGGCCCCTGAGAAGTGATTTCGTTCAATCAGCCTGATGGCATCAGCGCTGATCCCCACAGGGCAGGCTTCCGTGCAACGGCCGCAAACCAGGCAGCGCAGGGTAATATCACGGTTGACCTGCTCGTCCCTGACCGACCGGATAAAATAGACCGCCTGGATATCATGGATATGGGCTGCGCTTCCGAGCTGGCAAACATCGATACATACTCCGCAACGTGAACAGGCGCCGATCTCGACATCCGTGAAGGAGGTAGAGATCTTTTTGGAAGTGATTCCAAAATGACGGAAGAAAATAAGCAATACCTCCGAAGGGATATGCCAGTACCGGGAGAAGGGGAGGGTTACGAAAAAGATACCCAATGCCAGGGAATAAATCCACCACAATGCGTAAGCGAGATGCCGTGAAAATTCCTGAAAGATGAGTGCCAGAAGGTTCCCCAGGTGTTGGGTGACAAATCCCCCGCCCCCTCCATAATAGCCGTCGGTGAAGCTCTCGGCAAGCAAACGGACCGGAAAGATCAGCCAGAGGCAAACCAGGGCAACTTTGTCAGTCAGCTGATAGTGAGTGGTCCGCTTCATGCCAAACCAGTTGGACTTGCTTCTCTTCACAAAAGCCAACACCAATCCCGAAAGAATGAACAGGAGTAAAAAATCCATTAAAAACCTGAAGAAGCCGGGAACGGTATTGATCTCAAACCATAAAACCGTCTTATCATGGATAAAGAATTTCAGGAAGATAGGATAGTAAGGTGGGTTGACATGAGAGGTGCTATAGATCCGGCTTTCCATATTCCCAAACAAGATCAGTAAGAACCAACCGAGCGCAAAGCTCATATGCATGTATCCTAGCAGCGCATTCCGTTTGAACATCTTCCGGTGGATCAGGCTTTCCAGGAAAACTTCCTTCAACGCCGAAATGAATTTCCGGCTGAATATCCCGTTCTTAAACTTTATCTTTTCCTCTTCAGGGAGCGCTTTCACCCATTTGTACCACCACCGGAAGATCATATAAAGAAGGTAGATCATTCCAAATGAGAAGGGAAGTACAAAAAGGTTGAACGAGATCATTTCAGTTTATCAGTTGCAGTTTGGATAGCCAGGATCATATTCCGCATGTTGACGCCCCGGGGACAAACCAGGATGCATTTTCCGCACAGCATGCATTTCTGCATTTCGGCTTTTAAAGGTTCTATCTCACCCCGGCGCAGAAGGGTTTGAACCAGACGGATGTTGAAGTCCACGAATTGCCCGGCACTGCAGGTAGCCGTACAACTGCCGCAGGCAATGCAAGTAAGTACCGAAGGTTCATGGGCTTTGAGGTGTTCGAGTACCCGCTTATCATTTTTATCGTAATCGATCAGTCTCTCTTTACGAATGGTATAACCGAAATCTATCACGGGTGTGTTTCGTTAATTGTCTGCAGGTAATGATGTAGTTGAATCGCTGCTGCCGAAGCATCCGCAATGGTATTTGAGATGGTCAGAGGCCCTTTGTTTGTTCCTGCGAGAAATATACCTGGCCTGCCGGTATGGTTAAATCGGGTATGTTCATCCAAAGGTTCAAGAAACCTGTCGTCACCAACAGGGATCTCAAGCAGGCTGGCGAGCCGAAGTGTTTCAGGTTTGGGTACAAACCCCACCAGCAAAACCAGCAGGTCAACGGTGATTTTCAGAGGCCGGGAGGTAAGGGTGTCTTCAATCTTTAGGACGATCGACTGATCCTGATTTTCTGCACACTCGGAAACTCTCCCCCGCAGGAAGTTGATATCCCATTTCTGCTGGGCCTCATAATACATCTCTTCAAAATGGCGATCGTACATCCGGAGGTCCATATAAAACCCAAACAGTTCGGCCTGTGGGAGTTGTTCCTTAATCTCAATCGCCTGTTTCACACCTGTGACGCAACAGACTTTGGAGCAATAGAGGTTCCCGACTTTTTCGTCACGCGATCCGACGCAATGGACAAACCCGACACGTTCCGGTACTTTTCCGCGGGAAGTAGTAATTGGCCGCCCGCTGCGGAACATCATCTCCAGATCAGCGGAGGTAATCACATTTTCATAGATGCCATAGCCATATTCCTCTTTTTTCGTGGCGTCGAAGAGGTCAAATCCCGTAGCCAGCAACAGCGCGTCACAAAATAGACTCTCTTCTGATTGCAGGATGACCTGGAAACCGGATGATTGCGGAATGACGGTGGAGACGGTCTCGCTGCAGCGGATTTCCACGCTGTTCGTCAAAGCATCCCGCAGACTATCGAGGACCTCATATCCGGGCCGGCGGTTTGGAAATAATCTGTCCCAGTTCAGGAGGTGACCACCAATCTCTTCCTCCTGTTCGATGAGTATTACCTGTTCTCCGAGATCAGCCAGGCGTGAAGCAGCCGTCATCCCGGCAACCCCTCCTCCGATAATGATGACGGTTTTCCCCGAAGAATCCAGGTTGTTCGGATCACGCATGTCAGCTATTTTCAACAAAGGTAGAAAAAACAAGAAATATGTTATGAGATGCAGACAGGATATTATTATCTGCTCATGAAGACATACTGCAGGATATTTGACCCCATCTGGAGGGCTTTCAACCGGGAAGCGTCAGAGTCGTTGTGTACCCGTTGGTCTTCCCATCCGTCTCCCAGGTCACATTCATAGGTATAGAAACAGATCAGTCTTCCCTGCCAGATCAGCCCGAATCCCTGCGGGGCTTTGTTGTCGTGCTCATGGATCTTCGGCAGCCCGTTGGAGAAATCATACTTCTGGTGATAGATGGGATGGGAGAACGGCAACTCAACAAAGTCCAGCTCCGGGAATATCAGCTTCATCTGAGGACGGATGTATTGATCCAGACCATAGTTGTCGTCGATATGTAAAAACCCTCCTGCCAGAAGATATTCTCTGAGATTCTGTATTTCCTGGGGTGAAAAGAGCACATTCCCGTGTCCGGTCATATGCACAAACGGATAATTGAAGATCTCTTTGCTTCCGACATCGATCGTAGCAATCTCTTCACTGATATTTGTTGCCAGGTTCTGATTTGCAAACTTCACCAGATTTGGGAGCGAAGTCGGATTGGCGTACCAGTCGCCACCGCCGCTGTATTTCAGCAACGCGATCTGAAATGAGGGAATAGTGGCGGAGAAGCCGGTGATCAGGACGATCAGCAGGAGAAGGTTACGCTTCATGATTGTTGTCGCTGTTTACTATCTGCATCATCACACACGCCACCACCCCGGCTGTTTCAGTACGCAGCCGGCTCTTCCCGAGGCTTACGGGGATAAATCCTTCACGAATGGCTTCTGCAACTTCGCCTGGAGAGAAATCACCTTCGGGGCCGATCAGGATGAGGGCAGGAATCCCTTTTTGAAAGGATTTTTGAAGCAGCTCTTCTGCTCCTGTTTCACAATAGGCAATGAATTTCTGTCCCATAAAGGGTTTATGGATTATTTCGTTGAAGGAGACCGGTTCCCGGAGTTCTGGCAGCCATGCTTTGATTGATTGCTTCATTGCTGCAATCAGTACCTTTTGAAACCGTTCAGTTTTAATTCCGGTACGTTCAGAGCGGCTGCAGATCAATGGGGTGATGGTATCAATTCCTATTTCCGTTGATTTCTCGAGAAACCATTCAAACCGGTTGGTATTCTTTGTGGGGGCAATGGCAATATGGAGAGGGGGAGCGATGCGGTCAAGGAGAAGAGAAGCATGCAGGGAAACTTCACACCGTTTGGGATCAGCTACAAGAATGTCGCATAAATACAACGCTCCTTTCCCGTCTGTGAGATGGATCTGATCCCCCTCTTTCAAACGCAGAACACGGATGATATGCGTCGATTCTTCCCTCTCAAAGTGATGGGATGGTGGAATGATGCAGGGAGAATAGAACAGGTTCACAAGTTCATCAGTTAACGAGTAGTTGAAGAGAAAGAACGTCACGATTGGATTCAGGCCTTGATTATTCCGGTCTGGGAGTAGAGTTGCCCCCATCGAGAACCCAGCGCCATGTCCCGTCTTTCTCTTTCCTCCAAACGGTGAAGTAATTTCCGTACCGGATCTCACGCCGCGCGAAGTCATAGAGTTCATAATTCCCGAAGGTGTATCCGAGATCACAGGATTTGCTTACATCTGCCTTTACAGGTTCCCAGGTGAGGCGAAAAAGAGTGTCGTTGACACCTAAAAAGGAGTTGCGCAGATCCTCTTTCCCGATAACCGGGAAACGTCCATCCTGAAGTTTTACCATGTCGGGAGCAGCATAAAACAGAAATGCTTCATGCATCCCTTTTTCAGCGCTCCTTGCAGAAAATGCCCTGTCGGTACTCAGGATCTCTTTTTTTGCTTCTTTCTGGCGTTCTTCTGCTGCATTACAGGCAGCAAGTCCGATGAGAAGAACTATCAGAAGTTTCTTCATAAAACCTCCTTATTGAATCATCAGTTTTTTAACGATCGTTTGATTTTCAGATTGGATATGTAAAAAATAGATTCCTTTCGCCAGGTGGGGAAGAACAATCTCTTTCCCCGTAGCGGGACCTTCCAGCACGAACGAATGGATCATGTTGCTCTGGCCGGTAAGAATCTTACAGGCTATCTTTCCTGGAAGATTCATTTCCAGATAAAACATGCCTGAATTGGGATTGGGATAAACCTTCACAGCGGGATCATGCCCAGGTTGGATGGCGAGAGGGTCTCCAACGTGGATGATCTCATTCTTTGTCAGCGTGATATGGGTAAACGGGTTCACAATGGTCAGGGTCACGCTGTAGTCTCCTGGTGTATCGTAAATAATTCCTGAAGGGTTTTTTTCAGTGGATGTCGATGGAATCCCTCCCGGAAAATGCCAGAGCCACTCTGTCGGATTTCCGATGGAAGCATCGAAGAAATCCACCTCATCTCCGGCACAGGGCGTAAGGTTGCCGGCATAGAAATCGGCGATGAGCGGAGGCGTCAGGATCTCGATGGCATCGAGGTCAAACCCGGCATCGTTGGCATTGGTAACGCCATCGCCGTCATCGGTTAATTTAATGTACCGGATACCGGATGCCGGGCCGTCTGAGAGATCAAACGAAGCTGTCCCGGCAGCGCTCCCCATACTGATCCATGGTCCATCCATGTACAAACTTACGTAGCAATAGTATCCTTCAGGTGTCAGATCGCCTTCAAAGACCTGAAAATCATCGCCATCGCCATTATAAATAGTATCCCCCATGTCCATGATGATGTAGCCGCTTTTGCCCAGACTGTAATTAACGGAGTCGGGCGGCCCGATGATACCGGGGACATAGCATTCGTCCGAGTAATTCCCTGAACCCGGAAAAGATGGAATGTTTGTCACGATGGTGCGGTAGGCAAATCTTCCCGGATCGCGTATAAGCTGAATATCGGTGGTGACATCTCCCTGCGAAGGGACAGTTACTCCGGAGATGGTTTTCGTCTGGTACCCGCTGGCTTTGACGGTGATGGAGTAAGAGCCTTGTAACAGATACTTGTGGTAGTCGCCTACCTGGGCATCGGTGTAGACGGGATAGAAGGAACCGACAAAAAGAGCCGCTTTGACCGGACTGCCGGTCAGGGAATCCGTGACAACACCGTTAACGCCTCTTCCAACCCGATTGATCATCTCTGTCATTGCCGGCGCATTGTAGCTGTAATACATCGCAATCTGGCTGGCGGGAGGTTGTTTCTCCAATGATATTTCCATCGACCAGCTGACCTGTCCCTGCGAACCATAATTGAAGTCTTTTGTCGACCCTAATATCTGATACATCACGATGCATCCCTGTCCGTAACTGAGGTTGGCATAACCCGAATAGCTGGAATACACAGCGGCGAGCTGCTGGATGTGGGTCCAGTCAGGGGGATGAGAAACCCTGTAACTCCATGGCAGGGAAATAATCTCACTCCCTCCGTGATAATTCGTATAGAGCAAAAAACTGTGATCAAGCCAAAGGCTTCGCAGGATCCTGGTTTCAGGTTGGGAGAAAGGGTACGGGCTATACCCTTCGCCTCCCCACATAAACCCGACATCACGGTTCAGATCAACACCATTGGAGTTGTATCGGATTGTATTCACAAATCCATCGGGATTCACCAGGTAATAGAGCCAGATCTCACGGTTGTCGATCAGGGAGGTAATCACGGAATCGTTGCCGTATCCCAGGCAAAGGTCACGGGCATAGCGGATCACAAGCTCGGGACCCATGATCTCGTCGCCGTGTATTCCCCCGTCGAACATCAGTTCCGGCTCGTTTTCATTCTCTTCCACGTTGTCACTGATTTTCAGGATCCCGATCTGTCTGCCCTGAGGCGTCGTTCCCAACACAATCTTTTTACAGATCTCCGGAAAGTTGGCAGACAGGCTGTCGGAAAGGGCAACCAGCTGATTGTAGTTATGGTAGCTTTCCAGGGGGAGCTGGTCCCAGAAGTTTTGGCTGCGAGTGTTCAGGTCCGGGTTCGTGATGGTGAAGTCAAGGCCTGAAGCCTGAAGTCTTACCAGCTCCTGGGGTGTAAGATAGACCCATGCCATGAGGGCGCCATTCTCCATGGCAGGTTCATCCATCAGCTTCAGGCTTTTCAGCAACAGGAGATCTTCAGACGAATGAAGATAGACTTTGGCTTCCATTTCCCCGGGACGCCAGCTGGTTTGGCTCCATGAAACGAATGACAGAACGAGTAAAACAAGGAGTATTTGAGTCCGTTTCATGATGGTGTTCGAACCGGTTATTCTTTTACGATTTTCTGAACACTTGTCGTCTCGCTTGTCGTCACTTTCAGGAAATAGACCCCCTGAGTCAGGTAGCTTAGGTCAAGCTGGCGGGTGATCATCTCGCCTGATCCGGTAAGCTGATCAGTGATCATTGTCTGGCCCTGTGTTGAAAAAAGCTGCATGACGGCATCCCCATCGAGGTGTTTAAACGTGATATTCACGATCCCGGTGGTTGGGTTGGGATAGATTTTGACAGAATTTGAAATACCAGAGGTTGGAGTTATCCCTACAGTTCCGGTCAGGGTGATATCGTCGAGGAAAAGATTATTTCCCCTGCGGTTAAGCGACTCAAAAGCGATTTTGATGTTGGGTTTACCTGAGTAAGCATTCAGATCTATCTGATAACAGTTCACGCCGTAGCTCCCCCCGCACCAGTCGTTTTCACTTTCCGGGAAAAATTCCTCCATGGTCGGCTCGTGCGTCACGAACATAGTCGGAGTGCCATCCGGACCCAGTGCCAGCAGGCGTGTATAGGAGATTCCACAATCATCGGAGATCAGGACGATCAGGGAATCTTTCAGGATATCCCGTTGTGCATAGGCATGGCGGAAGGTGAGTACGATGTTGGAGAAGTTTGAAAAATCGAATACCGGGCTGATGAGCTGATCACGCCTGTTGATGTAAACATAATCGAAGAAGTTCATCCAGGCTGCTTTATTATCCGGAGAAACACCGGGTACTGAGATGGTATCCCATGTGATCTCCATATCCGGGTTATCGACGGTCCAGTGCTGGGTTGAAAACCCGTTTTCAAACTGATCGGTAAAGGGAAGCTGGTAACCGCCATTCATGATGAAATCCTCCTTCGTGACAGTGGATGATCCCACCGAGTTGGTAGCGGTGAGCGTGACAGAGTAGACCCCGTTCTCAAGGAATGTCACAACCGGATTCTGGCTGTTCATCGTGGTTCCGTTCAAATAGACCACCCCAGACGGTGAAAAGGACCAGCTCCATGACGATGGGCAATAGTCGGTAAGGTCGGTCAGATACACTGGCTCATCCATGCAAACGACGTTGGCGCTGGCCAGAAAGTCCACATCGGGAAGAAGGTCGTCACTTACCGTAATGTAGCCGGTTTTGGTGACAGAGTCGGCTCCCTCCTCATTGATGGCTACGAGCTTCACCAGGTAGGTTCCGGCTGTACTGTAAACGATGTCAGCAGGATGTTTCACTGTGGAGGAGGAGGGGGTGCCCCCTTCAAATGTCCAGTTCCATGAAGTAGGGACTCCGGTTGAAAGGTCGGTGAAGTTTATTCCGCAACCGATCGGTATCAGGGTTTTATCTGCTTCAAAATCGACATCCGGGTTGGAGTGATACATATCAGATCCCCACAGGCCCCTGCCATAGGAGCTCGCACGGATGGCATCGTTGGCAACGGTATCTTCGTTGTAATAGATCTCCAGTTCGGTGATGATGACACTAACCGGAAGTCCATCGCTAAATGGGATCCAGTCCGACATCGAAGCATCTTTATAATACACGCCGGCATCTGTGCCGACATAGAGACCTTCCATCGCATTTTTATAATAAGCAATGGTGCTCATATGGATGTTAGGTAATGTACCGGTGATCCCGGTCCATGAGTGTCCTTTATCTGTCGATTTATACACTCCGTTAGCCATGGTAATATATACAATTTCAGGATCAGTGGGATGAGCTTCAATATCGGTTGGATAGCCTGATGCAGGCAGGTCGGAAGTGATTTCAGTCCATGTTGGGCTTGCATCATTGCAGTTGTCGGAACGGAATACCCGGTTATCATACCTGGCAACATAGAGGATATCCGTATTGGCGGGCGATTGTTCAACAACCACGCAATTATTGGCAAGTCCGAAATCTGAGATTTTAGTCCAGGAGATCACATTGTCCTGTATGTTTTCACTTCTCCAGATATTCTTAAAACCAACAAACATGGATTCGGGGTTGGTTTCATGAAGGATGAAGGGGGTTACCCAGGCGCCGCTCTCATCGATCCCGAAGGTATTGACCCCGGCGATTTTCTTTTCATTGCCGTTATTGAATTTACGGAAAATATCACCATAATAGATTGTGTGATAGGTCCAGGCTGCGTTGGTATAGTCGATGGCGCATTCCATGCCATCACCGCCACCGGTAGCCCACCATTCGGGGCCAACATAGGTGTAGGTGCCGTTATCCTGGAAGCCGTTGATGACTTTCTCTTTGACCGTTTGTGCCTGACCCAGTTTGTAGATCTGGCCGATGGTCATGGTTTCGGTGTAATCAGTCCAGGTAGTTCCACCATTGGTAGTATGATAGATTCCTCCGTCATTGGCAGCATAGAATTTCCCGTCGACCGGTGAAAATTTCAGCATATGGCAGTCGGCATGCACAGCCGGTACGCTGCATCCGCCGTACCAATGGGAATTGATTGCCCAGGTGACTCCACCGTTAGTGGATTTCCATACATCGACACCTCCAACATAGATCGTTTCGGCATTCACCGGATCTGCTTCCAGCGAAAGGTCATACCATCCCTGTCCGCCTGATCCGGATCCGTCGCACGACCAGTCGAGAATGTTCGGAGAAGTTGAACGTTCTGAAAAGTTCAGCCCGGCATCCGTCGAGCGGTAAAGACCTTTGAATCCGCTGCTGTTATCAGACTGGACAAAATAGACATAGTTCGGGTTAGCTGCCGTAACGGCGATTGTCCCGCGCTGTCCGTTAGTCAACCCGGCAGTGATCTGAGTCCATGTCACCCCGTTATCTGCCGAGCGGAAGAAGTTCGCTCCGGAAGCTCCGTACACAATGTTGGGATCATTGGGTTTGAAATCCAGGTCCTTGAAATTGCCGGTTGTCGATTGCGTCCAGTTGCTCCCTCCGTCGGTGCTTCTGTATATACCGCTATTGGCAGCAGCTAAAAGGATCAGATGGTTTGCAGGGTGAATCAGGATTTCACCGATGGTTTTATTGCCCATTCCGGTGCTGGACTCAACCCAGGTTAATCCTCCGTCAGTACTTTTAAAAACACCCAATCCGGGGGCGTCTCCGGCATCCCGGTCACCTGTTCCGATATAAATCACATTCGGGTTGGTATAATCTATTGCCACGGCAGAGACTCCCAGAGTTGGAAGGGTATCGGTATGTGTTTCCCAGGTAGTTCCCCCGTTGCTGGTCATCCACATGCCACCGGATGGGGCTGCGATATACCATTTGTTCGGGTTTGTTGGGTGAAAGGCGATGTTGTTGATTCTTCCCAATCCTTCATAGCCGGCCGGACCGGGCAAAGGGATCAGGGCAGGCCCCAGTGAAGTCCATGCTCCTCCTGTCGAACGGATATTTTTAATATAGTCATTGTAAGCAGTATAGGTAGCATCCGGCGACGGCTTGACACCATCAGGGGATACACGGTCCTGCATCATATATTCCCAGCGTTTGAATACTTTCCATCCACACCCTTTGGTGATAGGACGATCCTGCCAGTAAAGATTGAAAGCTTCCCGGGTGGCAAAGAAATTGGCATCCGGATCCTGCATCATGGAGATCCAGGATGGATCGTTGGACTGTGAAAATACAGATAACGTACTAATAATCAGTCCTAAAGAAAAAAGAATACATTTTTTCATGGGTCAAGAAAATGAGGAATTGGTTTGAGATGTAAAAATACGACTTTTTTCAATCTTTTTGCTCTTTCTTGTTCCGGGTTACATTGTATATTCCCCGGAGTAATAGCAGGGTGGCGATCACGGAGATCGCTAAAATGAAATAACCCAGGTTCTCCTTTGCATCAGGAATCAGGTGTCCGGCGAAGTATCCGAGGGGAACCATTGTCCATACCCATAAAAAGGCGCCGATGAGATTAAAGAGGTTAAACCGTCTGAAGCTCATGTCTGACGCTCCGGCAAGGATGGGAACGAACGTTCTGACGATCCAGATAAAGCGACCGGCTATGAGCGACATCCCGCCATATTTTTCATAGAAGAGGTGGGTCTTTTCCAGATGACGTCTCTTAAAAAACCATGAGTCGTTTTTGGCATGCAGCTTTTTTCCAAGAAATTTTCCGGTATAATATCCTGTCAGGTTTCCGGCAAAGGCTGCGATGGTAGCAAGGAACAGAAGGGCAAAGAGGTCGATGTCAAGGATATCCGTACCACAAAGCAAGCCGGCACTGAAAAGGAGGGCATCTCCTGCAAAAATAAATCCAAAGAAAACCCCTGTCTCAAGATAGATGATCACCAGCAGCATCGCCAGTCCTCCCAACCTGATCAGTTTGTCAGAATGAATCAACAGGTCGAAAAGATCGGTTAAAGTCTCCATTACTTCATCAAGAACTTCCCGGATGCCGTCAGGCGTTGATCATCTGAAAAAGCCCGGTATAAGTAGATTCCGCTTGTTTGAAACTCTTCAGGTTTCAGGATCTCCACCTGATTGTTGACTGGCCGGGAAAGGATCAGTTCACCGGAGACATTATAAACTTCCATCGTCAGAGAGATCTCTGCAGGACATCCGATGAAGTCAAGCTGAACCTGACCGTTTTCAGTATACCGGATGATAACCGAAAGAGTCACCGGGGCATCGGGATCCTTCATTGCTGTGGTGATCTGCCACAGATTAAACAGTGTTTGAAGTGAATCGATCGGATCCACCGGAACTGCTCCGCTCCAGGTTTGTGGATAGGCCATCCAGAGGTCGAGGTAAAGGCTGTCGTAATTGTTGTTGGGTTGGCCAACCCGCAGAAATGCTGAAAGCGAAGAACTCTGGTACGGAGAGGCGCACCGGGTATCGGCGCCGATCACGTTGGCTCCCTGCAATGCAGCCATCAGCCGTTCGGCCAATGTTCCTTCGGTATTCAGGAAGCGGATCTGCATGGAGTCGATGATCTCCTGGCCAAGTAAAATATTTCCCTGGATCGAGTAACAGTATCCGGCCGTATCATTTTTATAATCCATGCAGTTGATCCCTGAAAAAGCAGCGCTTCTTGGATCTCCTGAGTTCAGGTCGACGATCCCATACTGGCGGACAGATGGATTGCTCCCAACGTCGTTGGCGATCAGCCAGTCGATGATCTCCTGGGGAGAGTTTCCTGCAAGCATCAT
>JAFGNY010000180.1 GCA_016926765.1 Bacteroidales bacterium
AAACCGGGACGAGAAAGACCGGATATCCTTCCAGATGGCGGAATGTTACCGCCTGATGAACAATACCAAGCGGGCAGAGATCGCGTATAAACGCCTGATCGGAGACCGGTATAAAAAGAAGAACCCGAAAATCCTGCTCTATTATGCTGATGCCCTGAAAACCAACGGAAAATACGAGGAGGCTATTGAGCAATATACGGCATACAAGGAAATGGTTCCCAATGATACAATAGCAGATCCAGCAATTGAATCGTCAAAAACTGCCCTGGAATGGATGGAAAATCCATCCAAATATACCGTCGAGCTGCAGAAAAAGATCTCGACCAGGGATGATGATTTCTCTCCGGCTTATGCTGACAGAAATTTCAACTCGATTATTTTTACTTCCAACCGGGATGCTGCTACCGGAAAATACAAGGATAACTGGACAGGGATGAAATTTACCGATCTCTTTTTTGCCCGGAAAGACCGGAAAGGAGATTGGAACAATCCCGTGCTGGTTGACCAGGATAATGTCGTAAACACCGAAGCGAACGAAGGATCAGGCCAGTTCAACAGCCGTTTTACAACTCTTTATTTTACCCGTTGCTGGAACGAGCCGCGAAAGAAGAATGGCTGTGCTATTTATAAAGCCGGCCGGATTGGCGGAACCGCCTGGGGCGAAGCAGCAATGGTGGATCTCGGAGCCGACAGCACCGTAGCAAACGGACACCCTGCCATCTCTTCAGATGAAAGTATGATCATCTTTTCATCTGACAAAGTGGGGGGATTCGGAGGAAAAGACTTGTGGAAGATCACCAAAAAAGCCAAAGAAGGTGGGTATACACGCCCCGTTAACATGGGTCCGAAGATCAACACGCCCGGAGATGAAATGTTTCCTTTCCTGAGAAGTGACTCCATCCTCTATTTCTCTTCCAATGGCCACCCCGGTATGGGTGGCCTGGATATTTTCGTAAGTACACTTTCGGATGATACATGGGGAACACCGGAGAATGTGAAGTATCCTCTCAACTCCCCTGCAGATGACTTTGGTATCGTTTTTAACCTGAATGAACCGGAAGAGGGTTTCTTTTCATCAAACCGCCCCGGCGGGAAGGGAAAAGATGACATCTACTCCTTTATCATCCCGCCCGTCTATTTTACCCTGGAAGGATACATTACGGATGATATGACCCTTCAGCCCATTGAAGCTGCGAATGTAAGTATTGTTGGAACCGACGGACGAACCGCCACATACAACACCGACTCGAAAGGACGGTATGTCTTCAACAAAAACCAGATCCTTCCCAATACCACTTATGAAATCCTGGTAGTAAAAAAGGATTACTTCAATGAAAAAGCGACCGAAACCACCGTTGGGTTTGAATCGAGCCGTGATCTCATCAGGGACATTGTGCTGAAACCGATCCCAAAGAAACCCGTGGTACTTCCCGATATCCTGTATGATCTGGCTAAATGGGACCTGAAACCCCAATTCCAGGACTCCCTCCAGGGACTGATCGCCACGCTGGACGCCAATGAAAATGTAGTCATTGAACTCGCCGCCCATACCGACTCACGTGACAGTGAGGAACGGAACGATATTCTCTCCCAGCGCAGAGCACAGTCTGTTGTCGATTACCTCATCAGCCGTGGGATCGATCCTGAACGTCTGGTGGCTAAAGGTTACGGAGAACGCGTTCCGCGTACCATCAATAAAACAATCACCAGAGAGGGATATACCTTTGAGCCCGGGATGGTGCTTACCGATTCTCTCATCAATTCATTGCCCGGCACAGCCGTGAAGGAGGCTGCCCATCAGTTGAACAGACGAACCGAATTCTCTATTCTCAGGAATGATTTTATCCCGAAGAGAAAGATCACGACGAAACCAGCGCCCTCGGTCGAAATTGTGATGAAACCGGAAGAGAACAGTGTGCCGTACACCCTGACCAAAGAACAAAACCTCGAAGGCACCTGTTATCTCAACGGCATTACCTCTACGTTCCAGTACGACCCCAAAGAGACAGAATTCTATATCTCTCCCAATGAAGCCATGCGACTGCTCACAAGTGGAGCCATTGACCGTACCGATTTCATCGGAGACGCCACTCAGCTCATCGGAGAAGGCACCATAGCCAATAAAGCCGTCATTACTATCCGCGAGATACGGATTGGAAAAAACGTTGCCAAAGAGCTGAAAGCAACTGTAAACCAGAGACTGAAAAACCCAGTCTATTTCGGTCCCAATACCATGAAACAATTCGGAAGATATAGTGTGGATGAAGCGGAAAGCAAAATCATCTTTGACTAGGTGGCCCCATCTGATACATATCACCAGCGGGGTGTCTCTTCAGGAAAAGAGGAGGTTCATGCCGCAATAAAAAATCTCGGCAAAGGCCTTTTCCCTGGTGCTTTTTGTAAAATTACTCCCGATATCACCGGCGGGAATCCCACATGGTGTACCGTCATGCATGCCGATGGAGCAGGCACCAAATCCTCCCTCGCCTATTTATACTGGAAAGAAACGGGAGACCTCTCTGTCTGGAAAGGGATCGCCCAGGATGCCATCGTGATGAACCTCGATGATCTGGCGTGTGTAGGTGCATTGGACAATATCCTGCTATCCGGCACCATCGGACGGAATAAACAGAGAATTCCGGGCGAGGTGCTGACAGCCATCATTGAAGGAACAGAAGAATTCCTCGGGAAGATGCGGGATCTTGGCATTGGAATCCATTCTACCGGAGGGGAAACTGCGGATGTGGGAGATCTGGTGAAGACCATCATTGTCGACTCCACGGTATTCTGCAGGATGCCGCGGTCCCAGGTGATCACGAATGCGAGAATCCAGGAGGGAGATGTGATTATCGGATTGGCCTCTTCCGGCCAGGCAACCTACGAAGAAGAGTATACGAGTGGAATCGGAAGTAACGGGCTTACCTCGGCACGCCACGATGTTCTTCAGAAGGTCTATGCCCGGCGTTATCCAGAAAGTTTTGATGAACAAATCCCGGATCATCTGATGTATGCCGGAACGAAACAGGTGACGGATCCCTCCGGGGTTACAGGGATGGATACCGGGAAGCTGATGTTATCTCCCACCCGCACCTATGCTCCCGTGATAAAACAGATCCTGGAGACTCATCGTGATCAGATTCATGGAATCGTGCACTGTTCCGGAGGCGGTCAAACAAAAGTTTTGCATTTTATCGACCATCTTCATATCATCAAAGACCATCTCTTCCCTGTTCCTCCGGTCTTCCAACTGATCCACGACCAATCGCACACCTCCTGGGAAGAGATGTACAAGGTATTCAACATGGGACACAGGATGGAACTCTATGTTCCTGAACATATTGCTGATCAGATTCTTCCTATCACAGCACTCTTTGGCATTGAGAGTCGGGTCATCGGCCGCTGCGAAAAAGCCCCGGTAAAAAAACTGACCATTCGAACCGAAGCCGGGAGTTTTCTCTATTAATTT
>JAFGNY010000181.1 GCA_016926765.1 Bacteroidales bacterium
CGTAATTTATAATTGAGCCAATATGACCGAACTAATGACAATTCTCCTTATGGCGCCGCAGAAGGCAGATGGCGCTGAAGGAAGCAACTGGATGTCTTTTCTTCCGTTAATCCTGATCATCGTGGTTTTCTATTTCTTCTTCATCCGTCCGCAGATGAAAAAGTCGAAAGATCAGAAGAAATTCAGGGAATCCATCCAAAAAGGACAAAAAGTACTCACCATCGGAGGAATCCATGGTAGAATCGTTGAGTTACAGGATACGACTGTAACCCTGGAAGTTGAAAACGGAGTCCGTTTCCGGATTGAAAAATCAGCGATTGCATCAAGCACATCCGATACGATCGAAAGTAAATAATCCCGACCGGTTTTAACCGGCGCTATGAAACCTGAGTTCATAGAATTGATCGGTAATGCGCGAAAACGCAAAGGCCAGAAGTTCAGAAACCAGCTTTACGTCTTTCTGATGTGTCTTCTGGTTTCCATCTTTTTATGGATCCTGGTAAAACTTTCAAGGGAGTATTACTACACCATCGACTACCGAATCAACTTCACGCAGATTCCCCCCTCCTATCGCCTGACCTATGCATCAGATTCTGTTCTTACACTCAATCTGAGGGTGCAGGGATATGATTTTTTTACTGACAGGTTTCTCCAGAGGACAACACACTCCTATGATCTTGATCTCTCTTCGGTCAAGGTAAAAGCGAAAGGATCCGTTTACAGCGGCTACCTTCTCTCCAACCCGATAGGTTATAAAATTTCCAGTCAATCCCGCTTTCAAAACTACCTGCTTTCCACCTCCCCCGACACTCTTTACTTCGAATTTGAACGGAGGAAAAAGTAGATGCTGATCGTTGGGCTGACCGGAAATATAGGAAGCGGGAAAAGCACCATTGCATCGGTATTTCAATGCCTCCATATCCCTGTTTATCATGCAGATGCGGAAGCAAAAAAGATGTATCTTCAGGAAGATGTGCTGAACAGGACCCTCTCCATAGCGGGGGATCAAATCCTTGATCATAACGGCCAACTCGATCTCCAGGCACTTGGGCAACTAGCTTTTGCCGACCCGAGGATCCTAAATGCATTAAACCGGATGATCCATCCTCTGGTTCAGACAGACTTCCGGGAATGGACACTTCGTCAGAGCCATTCCCCCTATGTGATACAGGAAGCCGCCATCATCTTTGAACATGGCCTGCGTCAGGAATACGACCGGGTGATTCATGTTTCCTGCCCTGAAGCAGTTGCGATTGAACGGATCGAGAAAAGAGATCATCTCTCCCGGAAAATGATACGACAACGGTTAATGTTCCAGATGTCCGACAAGGAAAAGGCCCATCTCGCCGACTTCGTCATCCTGAATGATGGCACCACCCTGGTGATCCCCCAAGTGCTCGAGATTCATCAAACCCTGACAACCTGAAATTGCTCTGCTAGATAAGCCATTATGGATTTGATCAAACTATCAGCCGTTTCCTATCTCAATACATTTCCCTTCGTTTATGGATTGAAGGTGAGTGGGAAACTGGACGACATCGACCTGCAACTTGATATTCCCTCGGTGTGTGCCGAAAAACTCAGGACGAATCAGGTAGATCTTGCACTGGTTCCCGTGGGTGCAATCCCATGGCTGGATCATCCTATTCCCGTAGGAAATTTTTGTATCGGCGCTGAAAGGGAAGTAAGGACAGTACTCCTGTTAAGTCATCGTCCCCTTCATGCGATCCGTGAAATTGCTCTCGATTTCGATTCCAGGACCAGTGTTCAGCTCGTAAAAGTCCTTGCCCTGAAGTTCTGGAAGATCGCTCCCCGGTGGAGACAGCTTGGACCTGGAGAAGCGGAGAAGCCCAAGGGATGTGACAGCCTTGTAGCTATCGGCGATAAGACCTTCCAACTTGTTCAACAGTATCCCTATGTCTATGATCTTGCCGCAGAATGGATCCGGTACACTTCGCTGCCATTCGTATTTGCCGTCTGGCTTTCCAACAGACCTCTTCCGGAAGAGTTCCTTCGAAAATTTGATCAAGCGCTTGAGTATGGTATTCTGAGAAAGAAAGAGGTTCCCGATTTTTTCTCAGACAGGATCCCTCATGGGTTGGATGTTCTGGATTACCTCGAAAACAACATCTCCTATCCGTTTACTCCCGAAAAACATAAGGGAATGGATCTCTTTCTGAAGTACATCACCGGATCACCGGATCACTAATTGACCTCCGGTTCTTCCTTTTCCCTCTTCCCTCTCTCTTACTTCTTCACCGGGTATCCGCGTTTTTTTGCCATATCTTCGAGGCGCTTCTGGAACCCTGATTTTTTAGGACTCTTCTTTTTATTCGCCTCAATCTGAGCATGCAGTTTCTTTTCGTCAATCGTTCGGCGGATCAGGAATATCTGAACAAATGTAAATACATTAGCCAGCAGGTAATAGTAGCTGAGACCGGAAGAATAATCGTTAAACCAGAAGAGAAACATCAAAGGCATCAGATACATCATGGTCTTCATCCCGGGCATCTGTTGTTGCGAACTCATCATCATCTGTTCGTTCACCTTTGTATACAGGATACTTGACAATGTCATCAGCAGGGCAAAGAGACTCACATGGTCTCCATAGAACGGGATTGAAAAGCCATGCGGGAAGGTCCAGATCGAATCATACGAAGAGAGGTCGGTTGCCCAGAGGAAAGGTTGTTGTCTCAGCTCAATGGATGAGGGGAAGAACCTGAACAAGGCGATAAGGATGGGAAACTGAAGCAGCATCGGGACACAGCCAGCGAGCGGATTAACACCCGCCCTTTTGTAGAGATCCATGGTGGCCTGTTGCTTCTTCATCGCATCTTCCTTCTTGGGAAACTTCTTAGAAATCTCATCAATATCAGGCTTCAGCACGCGCATTTTGGCAGAAGACTTATAGGTCTTGTATGCGATGGGAAAGAGAACGATTTTCAGCATGATGGTAAGGATCAGGATGATAATTCCATAATTCCATCCCAAGTCTCCGAAAAAGGTAAAGATAGGAAGTACCGCGTACTGGTTGATCCATGCCATCAGAAAAAAGCTCCAGCCGAGAGGAATCTGTTTCTCCAGGTCCAGATGGTACTTCCGCAACGTATAATATTTATTGGGGCCGACATAGAGTCGCATGGGGATGGATTTTGTCTCCGCCGGAGAGAATGGAATCCCGATCTCTGCCGACATCGACTTCAGGTAGTTCCCCTCAAAAGGGAGGGTTATCGTTTGGATACGCGGCTCGGCAAAATAGGTATCGGCAATGAGGGTAGTCAGGAAAAACTGTTGTTTGAAAGAGACCCACCGGATCTTTTCATTTTTAAGGAACTTTTCATCATCCTTGGTTTCGCTCAGATAATCCACCTTGTCTTCCAGGTATTTATAGTAAACGGTAGTATTTATCCGTTCCATTTTTAAACTTTTTTCCTGCCGGATCAGTTTTTCTTTCCAGTTCAGCACCAGGTAATTGGTGGATGCATCCATAACATCTGCCATTCCCTGGAAGTTAAGCTGGTACCCCACCATATACTTATCTCCGTAGAAGGTAAAAAGGTACTCAATATAGTTGGCAGGATCGAAACCAGTATTGCCGTCATCAGGATAGAGACGCATCGCAAACTGTACAGAATCCTTTCCGGTTACGGAAATGGAATCGTGCCCGTGCTGGTTCTTGGTTGTCCAGAAAGGCTGGAAAAACAATCGTTCCGTATTGATCAATCTATTTCCTGAGAAGAAAGAGAATCCAAATTGCAGGGAGTCTGGGTTCATCAGGATGGTGGGATTCCCTTCCCATGTCTTGTATTTTTTCAGCTGGATCTGTTCAAGCCTTCCCCCTTTGGTATTGATCCGTAACTTCAGCAGGTCCGTTTCAACCGTAACGTATTTTTCCTCGCCGGAAGCTGCATTGGCAAAGCGTCCTAACTGATCTTTGAGTTCCATCTGGACCATTACAGCGCTATCAACAACTTCCCCTTTCTTTTCCATTTCCTGGGCTTTCTGCAACTCTTCCAGCGCCAGCCGGCTGGCATTTGCCCGAATAGCTGAATCGCGCTGTTCTTTCATCACAAGAGCAACCGAATCCGCTTTCTGCTGATTGCGTGCTTGCTCCTCTTTTGAGGGAGACATGAAATAGGAGTAGGCAATAAAAATTCCAAAAATCAGGACGAGCCCGATTACCGTGTTTTTGTTCATACTTTCTGATTATTTTTTTCTGGTGGCATGCTCGACAGCTGCTTTGACAAAGCTGACGAAAAGAGGATGGGGTTTGGCTACTGTACTACGGTACTCAGGATGGAACTGAACGCCAATGAACCAGGGATGGTTTTTCAACTCAATGATTTCCACCAGGTCATCCTTCACATTGAGCCCAACCGGCATCATACCTGCATTTGAATATGCTTCTTTGTATTCATTATTAAATTCATACCGATGACGGTGGCGTTCAGAGATATTTTGCGCTCCGAATATTTTTTCCACCTGAGATCCTTGTTGAAGGTAGCAGGGGTAGGCCCCTAATCTCATTGTTCCTCCAAGACCCGAGATTTTTTTCTGTTCCTCCATCATGTCGATGACAGGAAATGGCGTAACCCGGTCGAATTCTGTCGAATGTGCTCCTTTGTAACCCAGCACATGACGGCCAAACTCTATCACGGCACACTGCATCCCGAGGCAGATCCCGAAAAAGGGAATGCTTTTCTCCCGTGCGTACCTGATGGCTGTGATTTTCCCTTCGATCCCACGTTCTCCGAAGCCCGGAGCAACCAGGATACCATCAAGGTCTTTCAGTTTCTCTTCCACATTGGATTCATCCAGATACTCCGACTGGATCAACCGAACCTCCACGTTGCATGCATTGGCCACACCGGCATGGATAAATGATTCATTGATACTTTTATAGGCATCTTTCAACTCAACGTATTTCCCAATCAATCCAACCTTCACACTCCTTGACGGATTTTTGAGTGTATGGAGAAATCTTTTCCAGTCATCCAGGTCGGGTTCCCCGTCGGTTTTAATGTCTACTTTCCGCAGGATCTCGAGGTCCAGGTTTTCCTTTTTCATCAGGATCGGGACATCATAAATCGATTCAGCATCAATGCATTCGATCACCGAGGAAGGGCTGACATTACAAAAAAGAGCGATTTTATTGCGGATTCCTTCGTTGAGGTTTTTTTCCGTCCGACAAACGATAATATCCGGTTGAACACCTTGTTCCTGAAGCAATTTCACTGAGTGCTGCGTGGGTTTCGTTTTCAGTTCACCGGCAGCAGCCAAGAAGGGGACCAGTGTCAGATGAACGACAACGCAGGAATTTCCCAGTTCCCATCGCATCTGCCTTACAGCTTCTATAAAAGGAAGGGATTCAATGTCACCAACGGTACCACCGATCTCCGTAATCAGGAAATCAAGATTTTCGCGATTGGCCAACAGCTTGATCCGGTACTTGATTTCATCCGTAATATGCGGGATCACCTGTACGGTCTCACCCAGGAATTCTCCTTTCCGTTCTTTGGAGATCACCGATTGGTAGACCACTCCGGTGGTAATATTATTGGCCTGGGAAGTCGGCACATTCGTAAACCGCTCATAATGGCCCAGGTCAAGATCGGTTTCGGCACCATCGTCCGTCACAAAGCACTCTCCGTGTTCATAGGGATTCAATGTACCAGGGTCGATGTTGATGTAGGGATCAAGTTTCTGTATAGTGACAGAAAAACCGCGGGAGACTAAAAGTTTTGCAATAGAGGAAGAAATAATCCCTTTTCCCAAGGAAGAGGTAACACCACCGGTGACAAAGATAAATTTGGTTTTTGGCATGGATAACGAACAGCTTTGGAGGTTCGTGCAAAGTTAAACCTTTTTCGGAAAGTTGTGTCTGGCTCCGGGGATTATTCTCGCAACACGGTTACCGGATCTATGCGTTTGGCGTGATTCTGCGTTTGATCGCGAGGATCTCTGAAGCGATCTCCTCAATGGGTTTTGAAGTAACGGCAACGACAGGCCAGTTGTGCTCAAGAAATATGCTGTTGGCGTAATTCAGCTCCTTTTTAACATACTCCATTGATGCGTAGTCTCCTCCACTTCCGCCGAGGTATTGCTGACGAACAGATCGTAGCGATGAGAGATCCGAAGCTTCAGTGGTCAATCCAAATACCCGTCCCACTGGCAGGTGGGCAAGGAGTTCAGGAGGTTCAACACCCAGGATCACAGGATAGTTGGCAACAAACCACCCTTTAAATGCAAGGTAGATAGAGAGTGGTGTCTTAAATGTTCGTGAAACTCCGACAAGCACAATTTCGGCTTTTTCGTAATCAAAATAACGCTGGCCGTCATCGTGGTTGAAGGCAAACTGCATAGAGTCGATCCGCTTGAAGTATTCTTTGTTCAGGTTGAAAAACAACCCTGGTTCCTGTGAAGGAATATTAGCGAAATAGAGAGACAAACGACCCAACAGTGGGCCCATCAGGTCGATGGCATCAACATTATGAATCCGGGTTATCCTGACAAGGCTATCCCTCAATGCTTGTGAGACCAATGTATGCACCACCATTCCGCCTGCCTCTTTCACCTCTGAAATCAGTGGTTCCAATTGTGTTTCTGACCGAACTTCGGGTTTCAGCACAATGTCGACAGTTGCTTTTGGGAACTGCGTAAGTGCAGCCATCAGCGTTTGTTCCGCAGTCCTCCCGGTACCATCTGAGATGATAAAAATCGTTTTCATAGGATCACTATGCGAAGCTACTGTTTTTCCTCCCGAATCCAAAAAAAGAGCGAATATTTTCCTTCGAACAGATAAATCCGTAATTTTGCTTTCCCTGGAAAAAACGCTTTGAACAATAACAAACACTGATATAAATGAGTAAGATAAAAGTTGGAATTAACGGATTTGGAAGGATCGGAAGACTCACATACCGGGCTCTTCTTTCCAAGCCAAACATTGAAGTTGTCGCGATCAACGACCTCACGGATGCCAAGACACTGGCACACCTCCTGAAGTATGATTCTGTTCATGGTAAATTCCCCGGAACTGTCGCCGTTGAAGGTGATTTTCTTTTAGTGAATGGCAACAAACTAAAGGTAATGGCCGAACGGGACCCGGGAAACCTCCCCTGGGGAGCGCTTGGTGTAGAGGTAGTGATCGAATCAACCGGCATTTTCAGAAACCGTGAAAAAATGGGCAAACACATTGCCGGAGGAGCCAAAAAAGTGATTTTATCGGTGCCTGCTGACAACCCACAGGATGTGGATCTCACGGTAGTCCTTGGCGTCAATGATGACCTGATCACACCTGAGATGAAGTTTATCTCCAACGCTTCCTGCACAACAAACTGTTTGGCCCCTGTTGCCAAAGTACTGAATGATCATTTCGGAATTGTTAAAGGATTGATGAACACAATCCACTCTTACACCAATGACCAGATCATCCTGGATGCACCGCATAAAGACCTGAGGCGTGCACGCGCCGCTGCGATGTCGATGATCCCTACCAAGACCGGAGCAGCCAAAGCGATCGGACTGGTGATCCCTGACCTCGAAGGCAAGCTTGATGGTTTTGCTGTACGTGTTCCTACTCCGGATGGTTCGATGGTAGACCTGACCTGTGAGCTGGCAAGAACAACCACGATTGATGATGTCAATGCCGCGATGAAATCTGCCGCTGATGGAGCGATGAAAGGCATTCTTGAATACCTTTCAGAACCTCTTGTAAGTATTGATATTGTGGGCAACTCCCATTCTTCGATTTATGATTCTGGCATGACCAAACTAATTGGAGGTAATTTTTTAAAGATCATCTCCTGGTACGACAATGAGTATGGGTACTCTTGTCGTATGGCTGATTTAGCTGAAAAGGTTGCGAGATTGTAGGATAAACGAACCGATCTCGACCATCCCC
>JAFGNY010000182.1 GCA_016926765.1 Bacteroidales bacterium
TCGGGGGTGAGACGGGTCGGGTGAAGGTTGGGACCCCAGCCCACCCAGCCCACGATGAGCATATCGGGATCGTTCCAATGCCCTGGTCCGGCAAAGGGGGCATTCTCCAACTGTCCAAATCCAATCTCTTTCAAACTTTCCCATGTGTCGGTGATATCGCCGGTGGTGCGCCAGAGGTTACCTCCTGCCTCCTCACCCCACGTCCATACATGGCTCATGCCATACTGACACAGGCTGTATACAATATCCCGGTTTACTTTTTTCAGGGCGTCTTGCATCACGAAATAGGGTTTTTTTCGTTCGGCCAGAGAGGTATCCTGAGCGATATTTCCATAGGAGCACCAGTCGTATTTCAGGTAGTCGATCCCCCAGTCTGCAAAGGTTCCGGCATCCTGCAATTCATACTGGTAGCTTGCGGTATATCCTCCGCAGGTGAGGGGGCCCGGTGAGCTGTAAATTCCCAGTTTCAACCCCATAGCATGAATGCTGTCACCCAGGGCTTTCATATCCGGAAATTTTTCATTGCAGAGAATCGTTCCCTGTTGATCCCGTTTGGGTTCCTGATCTGCCGGGATTTCCCACCCGTCGTCAATGTTGACATAACACCAGCCATGATCCATCAATCCTTTATCGCGAAAGGCTTTTGCCGAAGAAAGAACTTTTTCCTGTGTTACTGAAAGGCCCCAGCAGTTCCAGCTATTCCATCCCATCGGGGGCGTCAGGGCAATCTGATCTCCGATGATGATCTTCAGGGTCGTTGTATCCGATCCCAGTGTATTGGAAGCCACAATCTCCACCTGATACACTTGTCTGCTTGTCCGCTTGTCCACTTGTCCGCTTGTAATAATACCCGTCTCCTCCTCCAGAACAAATCCTTCAGGAAGCCCGGTTGCCGTGAAATGGATGGGTCGGTTGCCGGTGGATGCAATGGCATAGAGGAAAGGGCGCCCTGGCCTGCAACCAACCACCCGGGCTCCATGGATGCGGGGTTCAGCCGGAGGGGCCGGTGTACAGATGTAGGGGCTCTCTTCCTGTTCTTCCATCACATCTCCCTGGGTATTTTCAAAGTGGCAGGTAAACAGCACACTCTGATCGAGTTGTGGAATGGAAATGGGAAATTGAATCTCTTCAACGGGCTGCAGATCAATCTTTTTTTCCTCTTTCAGGATCTGTTTTCCGGTCAGCTTATTGATGGCATCGATCGTGAGAATGCCTTGCATGGTATAATTTGAAGAGCTGTTTTTCAGGTAGATCTTCTTTGAAAGAGATCCGTTTTCAAAAACAAACGGCTCCCTGTTGACATCGATCTTCAGGTAGTCGGTCAGGGCAGTCATCCTGGCTGTCTGGTTTCCGGTATACATTCCCCCCTGGCCTCCCTGGTCATAGACCCTTACAGCAAGAACGTTTTCCTGATCCCAAAGGATTCGCGGATCATCGGCAGCCAGAGTGTACCATCGTTCCAGGTCCCAATAATTGATCGGAGCATTCAGAAAGGAGGTGTCGATGTTAGTTTCAGCAGACACATTCACGTTGTTGATCCCGATGATTTTCCCGTTGAGGAATGTCTGGTCCCAGTTGTTGATCTTCCCCATAAAAAGCAGCAGGCTGTCTTTCAGCGAAGCATTTTCTCTCACGGATTCAGGGAGCATAAAATGGAGCCGGTACCACGCATATCCGTCATAGGGGTCAAAGCCGCTTTCTTCCCAGATCCGGTCAACGGCAATCGTATCCCACGCAGAATCGGCGAAAGCGGGATCAGACCAGGCCAGGTTGTCTCCTGTTTTAAATTTCCATCCTGAATGGAGGGAGATGGTCTCTTCCTCCCCTGGCCTCGTACACCCCATGAACAGGCTAACAATAAAAATAAATGCTAAGTACCTCATAACAAACTGACTATTTAAATATACTATTCGTTCTCAATTCTCAATTCTCAGTTATCAATTGTTAATTCTCCCTACCGGATAGACCATCCTGCGTTTATCGCCGTATGGACTCCGTTCCAGGAACCAATTCATGATTTGCCATTGGCTTGTTGCGAAGGTGCTGTCGGAGGCCATCTTTGTCTCAAATTCTTCGCGGAGCAAAGGGTCTTCATCGAGCATTTTTTTTGCCATCGGTTCCATCACATAGAATTCAGAATACTCTTTCTGTTCAAAGACCGGATCAAAAAAGCCCCAAAAGAGAAGGGATCCGTTTCCATTGGGTTCCAGCAGATGGGCAATGACTCTCGCTGAGGGCTGGCCGACCGGAATAATGACAGATCCGGCAGGAAAAATCCGAACCTCTGAAAAGGTATCAGACACCACCCGGGTGAGCGGATGCCGGCCTTCGTAGGGATTGGTTTGCCAACGGGGATTGCTGAATCTGTAAGAGGTCACTCTGATGGCGCTGTCGCGGGGCAAGCGGATCATCGATATTCCATGCCATGCTGCCCTGTCGATCACCTCCTTCCACTCAACGGGAATGATATAGGCTTCAGGCAGGGTCACGGTTTTAACCGGTTCAACCTTTTCAAAAAGAGGCACCGGAAAAGTCACCGGTGAATCGCTGTACTGATACCATAATCCACCGGTAAGTTCGCTGTAGACGGCCTCGTACTCCACCCCCCTGAAGCCGACCATCACGCTGTCGGTTCGGGAAAGATCAAACAACAGGGGAAAGGGTTGAGATCTGAAGGACTCCGACTGAACGAAAGCATCGGCATCTGCACAGAGTGTTTTTAACTGATGCCACTGATCATTCAGGATGCCAAGAGTGGAAATCAGGCAGTGGTAGGTTGCTTCAACCCGTTGTTTGTAAGGTTTCAGCATATGGGTCTCCACGAGCAACCCGGGCCGGTTTCGCAATGCCACATATCCCTGCGACAGCATTGGAGGTGCTACATCCCTGATCAGTCCGCTTTTCGGATCATGCCATCGCCGGAATTCGATATAGGGAAATACCGGATATCCGGCTAATTCCATCTCATCGGTCCAGACAGGCAGAAAAACAGAATCACACCAGGTTGTCAGCCCCGCGTCCATGTTCCCCCGGGTCTCCATCATGTAAGTCAGCACATACTGATAATCAGCTCCATCGGTGGTGTGAATGTCTATAAAAAAATCAGGATCCCACCGGTTGTACATCGTCAGCCATGCTTTCATTTCGGGAGCATCCGCTTTGAGGAAATCACGGTTCAGATTGAGATTGGTAGCAGTGACCCGCCATCCCATCTCTTCCGGGCCGTTTTGGTTGATCCGGTTGTAGGGACCAAACCGTTCGTGCCCGTCAACGTTGAAGATCGGGATAAAGAGGAGAGAGACGTGATCTAAGAGATTTTCGATTTTCGATTGTCGATTTTCGATTTTATTTTCAGATGCTGGTGCGCTATACCCAATACGTTGGTCCTCCTCCCTTTCCCCTTTCTCCTCTTCCTTCTTCCCTCTTCCCTCTTCCTTCCTGGGGAGTGGGTCAAGGGGTGGGGCAATCAGGTCCCTTGCCAGCATCAACCCGGCATCCTTGCCTTCCGATTCGCCCGGGTGGATACAGGCTTCAACCAACAGGATGATCCGGCCGGTGGCTTTGATGGCTTCGGGAGTGGTCAATCCATCCCTGTCAATGATCAGCAATGGCAGGTCGCGTCCCTGCGGACTCACTCCAAATGTAGTATAGTGGATTTTGGGGGAAGCTCCAGCCAGTTGCAGGCAATAGGTTACGGTCTCAGGATACCTGGGGGTCTTTTTCCCTCCCGATTGCTCAAAATAGGTTTGCCAGTTCGTTTGCCCAAAGAGGCTGAAACAACTCAGGGTCAGGAGAAAAACGGGGATTTTTTTCATCATACGAAATGATTAGAGGTTCAAATGTAATAAAGTATTGCCATAATTCGAATAGGATCAGGAATCATTGGAAAGTCATGAATTTCATATTACGCTGAGATGTATTAACTTTGGGATCATGAAACACCAGGTAATCTTTTCGTTTATTGGGTTGATGCTTTTTACTCAATGTGCGGGTCCGGCTAACGATACCCCGGAATTCGCCGCTGTCAGCACGGTGGAATCGGGCAAGCCGGTTGCAGTCATGCTGACCGCTTACAGCACCACCCTGCTGGCCAACGGAACCGATCGAACCCGTTTAAGAATTGCTGTTGTGGATAGTCTTGGACGGGAGATTACCTCCTGCACTGATTCTATCCGGCTGGTGATTATCGGCGATGGAGTTGTGAAAGCGGTTGATGGAACGGAACTGCTTCAGCAGATGGATTCATCCGGACAAACCTATTTCGCATGCCAGCTTCAGCAAGGAGTGACCAACCTGGTTTTTATTGCCGGCAAGACGCCTGACTGCATTAAGGTGGAAGCGAGCAGGAAGGAATTATGGCCCGGATCCCATGAGATCCATACCCTTCCGGCCAACTTTGTACTGCTGAAGCCAACTCAAGAGCAACTACCTCCTGTCACCAAACCGATCGACAGAATGATTGGCGCCGATATCTCGTTCCTGCCGCAAATCGAAGCACAGGGTATCAACTTTTATGATAATGGAAACGAGAAAGATGCTTTGACTCTGTTGCACGACCATGGATTCAATGCGATCCGGTTACGAATCTTTGTCAATCCGGAAAATGAAAAGGGATACTCTCCTGGGATAGGGTACTGTGGACTTCCGCAAACCCTGGAGATGGCAAAACGAATCCGGGCATCCGGCATGAACCTATTGCTCGATTTTCATTACAGCGATTACTGGGCCGACCCGCAGCAACAGAATAAACCCCTTGCCTGGGCCGATCTGGAATTTGAAGCGCTGCAGGATTCCGTCAAAGCTTACACCGAGTATGTGCTCCTGGCGCTGAAGGAACAGGGAACCCTGCCGGCCATGGTGCAGATTGGAAATGAGATCAACCATGGAATCCTTTGGCCCGATGGCCATATCAGTCATCCTGACCAGCTGGCAGGGCTTCTCATGGCAGGGGTGGAGGGGGTTCGTGCAGTGGATCCCGGCCTGCCGGTGATGATGCATCTTGCACTTGGCGGGCAGCATGAGGAAGCGGTTTTCTGGCTCGACAATCTGATAGCACGCGGTGTGCAGTTTGATGTCATCGGATTATCCTATTACCCCAGGTGGCACGGCATCTTGGATGACCTCCAGGAAAATATGCGTGACCTGATCACACGGTACAAAAAACCCGTCAATGTAGTGGAATACTCCAATTACAAGAAGGAGGTTCATGAGATCGTTTTCGGTCTTCCGGACAACATGGGGAAAGGGGCCTGCATCTGGGAACCCCTGAATTGGCGTAGTGACCTGTTCACGAAAGAGGGGAACACTACAGAAGTCATCCGGATTTATGACGATTTAAAAGAGAGATTTTTACCTGATTCAACACGATAACACGTAATATCATGAGAACCCTGTTTTCTATTGTCCTGTTTTTACCCCTGGCTGTTGCAGGCCAATTCCAGAATGTGATGCTCGGCAATCAGTTCTATCCCGAGGAGCCCTCCATTATCATCAATCCCCACAACACGAACCAGGTGGTGGCAGGAGCAAACATCACCAACTATTATTATTCCATGGATGGGGGCGCTACCTGGAATCAAGGTGTATTAACCTCATCTTATGGTGTTTGGGGAGACCCCTGTCTCATTGTGGATACGGCAGGCGATTTTTATTATTTTCATTTGTCGAATGCTCCGTCAGGAAGTTTTATTGACCGGATCGTTTGCCAGAAAAGCACCGACGGTGGCGCCAGCTGGAACAACGGAAGCTATATGGGACTGAACGGGAATAAAGCGCAGGACAAAGAATGGGCTATCGTGGATCAGTCAAACAATCAGATCTATGTCACCTGGACACAGTTCGATGATTATGGCAGCTCCAATCCGCTGGATTCATCCATTATCCGTTTTTCCCGGTCACTGGATGGCGGGGAGTCGTGGAGCGAAGCGGTTCGGATAAACAAGGTGGCAGGCGACTGCATCGACAGCGACAATACAGTGGAAGGCGCTGTTCCTGCTCTCGGGCCCAACGGGGAAATTTACGTTGCGTGGGCGGGTCCGGCCGGACTGGTTTTTACCAAATCGCTGGATCAGGGAATTACCTGGCCAGCCGAAAACAGTTCTGTATGTGATTTTCCGGGTGGATGGGATTATGCCATCTCCGGGATCTATCGGGCCAACGGATTACCTGTTACCTGTTGTGACCTCAGTGAAGGGCCCTATCGGGGACGCATTTACATCAACTGGTCTGACCAGAGAAACGGACCGGATGATACCGACGTATGGCTGATTTTCTCTGATGACGGAGGGTTGACCTGGAGCGATATCAAACGAGTCAATGATGATCCTCCCGGGAAGCAACAGTTTTTCACCTGGATGACGATTGATCAAACTACCGGATATCTCTATTTTGTCTTCTACGACAGGAGGAATTATTCTGATAATTATACCGATGTGTACCTGGCACTCTCCCGCGATGGCGGAAATACGTTTGATAACATCAAAATCAGTGAATCTCCGTTCAATCCAACGTCGTCGGTTTTTTTCGGTGACTATACCAACATTTCGGTTCATAACGGAATCATCCGCCCGGTTTGGGCCCGACTTGAGTGGAGTTCCCTCAGTGTTTGGACTGCCCTCATTGATTCCCTCCATGTGGGAGTTTTCCCCGGGCGACAGATTCCGGCTATGATCACTCTCGATCAGAATTATCCGAATCCTGTACAGGATTATACGCTGATCCCTTTTAAAATTCATGAACCTTCGGCAGTTACGTTGAAAATTTTCGATCTGTTGGGCAAGGAGGTAGCCACCGTAGTAGAAGATGAATTTTATCTGCCCGGAAAATATATTGAACGGTTTGATGCTGCTTCGCACCATCTGATAAGGGGTTTTTATTTTATCTCCCTCACCAACCGGGAACAGACTGTGAAAAGGAAAATGATTGTTGAGTAGACGGGATCCTCAGAAACTTTTTACACATTTTTTGTTTCTTCCTCACCTTTTATTTCTACTTTTGCGCAACGTAATACCGGGTTTAATTTACCATGTTATATGGATGACGGATTAGTCGATATTTTGGTCAGGGTCAGGGAGCTCTTTTTCAAATATGGGGTTCGGAGCATATCGATGGATGATATCTCCAGGGATCTTGGAATCTCAAAAAAGAAACTCTATCAATTCGTAAAAAGTAAACGCGAACTGGTTGCCCGGTTGCTGGAATTGGAACGCAGGAACTTTGAGATCATCTTCGAGAAACATAATTTCGACGGAGTCAATTCCATCGATGTCCTCCTTATCGTGAGCAAAGAGATCAGCGACCGGTTTTGGGATGTGAGCCCTTCGATGACATTTGACATGAAGAAGTATTACCCGGAGATCTACACGCAGCATATTGATAACCGGGTAGAGTTTATTTTTGCCCAGATCCAGTTGAATATCAAAAAAGGGATCCGCGACGGGATGTACCGGGATGACCTGAGCACCGAACTGATTGCCCGTCTTTACATCCGCCGGTTGATCGATATTCATAATCCGGAATATTTCCCTGAAAAATTTTCATTTCAGACCCTTTTCGATGCGATGTTCGATAATTTCATCAGGGGGATCGCCACCGAAAAAGGAATCACCTATTATGAACTCCAGAAAGACCAGGTGAAATTCAAAAAGGAGAACCGATAATGATACAACGGACTTGGATATTTATCAGCTTGATTTCATGGATGTTTATGGGAACGGACTCCATGGCACAGGACTCCTTCTCCTTTACCCTGAAGCAAGCCCAGGAATATGCCTACGAGCACAACTACGATTTACAGAATTCCCGCTACGATATTGAGATTGCCAAAAAACTGGTGAAAGAAAATACGGCAATCGGATTGCCTCAGATCAATGGTTCACTGAGCTATATGGATAATCTTGCCAGGCAAACGATGATTATTCCGGCTGAATTCATGGGCGGACAGGGGTCTGACATCGCTCTCCAGATCGGATCTCGTTATACCACCACATTGTCAGGACAGATCACTCAACTCTTATATAGCGGGCAATATCTTGTAGGACTCCAGACGGCAAAAGCATTCCTGGAAACAGAAAAGCAGAAAGATGTTAAAAACCGGATGGATATCAGGGACCTTGTTGCAGAAGCTTATATTTCTTATCTGATTGTGGAGGAGAGTATCTCCATCCTTGACTCCACGTTTAAAACAGTGAGTCAGATGGTAGACGAAGCCGGAGAGTTTTACCGGACAGGGTTAATGGAAGAGCTGGATGTGGAGCAGATGGAGCTGAATAAAGCCACTCTGGAAGCGAATCTGATAACCACCAGAAACCAGAAGATCATCGCGTACAATTATTTAAAATTCTTACTTGGAATCGGTGACAACCAGCAGCTTACCCTGACGGATAGCCTTGATTTTTTTCTGCGCCAGATCAACCATGATTATTTGTTAAACAGCTCATTTGATTATCATTTCAATATTGATTACAAGCTGCTGAAAAAGCAGGAGTATCTGGTAGTCATGCAATACAAACTGGCTAAGACAGCCTATCAGCCCACGTTGGCGGCATTTTTGAATGCCAGCACAAATGCTTACAGGGAAAACTGGAATTTTTTTGACACCAAGGAATCATGGTATGGCGCCGCTGCCTGGGGGCTCTCGCTCAACATTCCCATCTGGAGCAGCGGGAGCCGGAAGTACAATGTAGATCAGGCCCGGCTGGAAGTGGATAAAATGAAAGTACTGGATGAAAAGGTGAAGAATTCGCTAAAGTTGCAGGTGGAAACGGTACGGAACGATTTTAATAAATCCTACATGGTCTTTCTGAACAAGAAGCAGAGCTTGCAAACGGCTACCAAGATTTATGAACAAACGGTGATCAAGTATCGCGAAGGAATCGCTTCGAGTACGGATCTGAACCAGAAATACAATCAATTTCTTATCTCCGAGGCTGAGTACACTCAGGCAATGTTTGATTTACTGAAGTCCAATATCGCCCTCTCAAAACTTCTGGAAAAAGTGTAACGGATGCCGTCACGCCAAGGCGTGATCTCCGCTTCGCTACGAGATGCCGGATGCCAGATTTCGCTATTTCGCTATCTCACTATTTCGCTATCTTCTTCAGGTTTTTCCTTCGCTGAATCCCCAATTTCATCTTGTAATCGATCAGATAAAGGGCAGGCAGAAAGATCAATGTCAGGAAGGTGGCAAAACTTAAACCGAAGATGATGGTCCACGAAAGTGGCCCCCAGAACATTACGCTGTCGCCACCGAAGTAAATATGCGGATTAAACTCGGTGAACAGGGTGATGAAGTTGATGTTCATCCCAACGGCAAGAGGTACCAGCCCCAGCATCGTAGCTGTAGCAGTCAGTACGACAGGAGTTATCCTGACCATCCCAGCCTGTACGATGGCATCCCGGATTTTCAGCCCTCTTGCTTTTTGAACATCACAGAATTCAATAATCAGGATTCCGTTTCTGACCACGATACCTCCCAGGGCAACAATACCCAAACCGGTCATCGTGATGATAATCGGCATCTTGAAGATAATGATGCCAAGCAAAACGCCGATGATGCTAAAGAGGACTTCCGAAAGGATGATCAATGATTTACTGAGGGATTTGAATTGGGTTATCAGGATGAAAAAGATCATTCCCAGTGCGATCATCATCGCTTTCATCAGAAAGGCCATGGTTTCGGCCTGATCTTCCCTTTCGCCGGTCAGAGAGATCTCGATGCCCTTCGGCATGTTGAACCCTGGAAGGGCACTGCTGATAGCCGAAACCACTTCATTGGCCGTGTATCCGGAAAGCACTTCTGAACTTAAAGTGATGACCCGTTTCAGGTTTTTTCGTTTAATTCCTCCATAGGTATTTTTATAGTCAATTGTGGCTACAGAAGACATCGGGATTTGCCTGAGTTTGCCGGAAGTCATATCCCGGTAAGTGATCTTGGCATTGATGACCTTGTTGATATTGTTTCTCTGGTTGGGAGCATACCTTAACTGAATCGGGTACTCATCTTCGTCTTCCTTGTATTTTGAAACTTCCCATCCATAGATAGCAGTACGTAATTCGTTGCCGATCTGCCCCATCGAGATCCCCTGACGGTTTGCACGTTCCCGGTCAATATCAATAATAATTTCGGGTTTATCGTTTTGAAAATCGGATTTGAGCTGCTCAATACCGGGGATTTCCAGAGAATCAAGATAACTCTGGAAAGCATCGGCAGTAATGATCAGTTCAGCCAGATTCTCACCTGATATTTCAATATTGATGGGCTTCCCTGTGGGTGGACCCATCTTGTTCTTCTCAACGGAGACCTGAACACCCGGGATATCTTTCACATTTTCCCGCAACTCGTCCAGGTAGATCGTTGTAGAGTTCCCTGTACGATCTTTTCGCTCCACAAAATTCACCGTCACCTTCCCTTTGTTGGAGGAGATGCTCTGGTCAAAAAAACCGGCGCCTGCTCCAAAGCCGACATTGGTAATAACCGATTCAACATCCCGGTTTCCCTCACCCAGAATGCTGTTGATCTTGCTCTCCACCAACCGCGTAACAGAATCGGTGACCAGTTGATCAGCCCCCTCAGGTAAGGTGATATAAGCCATGATACTGTTCGGTTCATTATTGGGAAAGAAAAGGACGGGAGGTTTAAAAACCATGGTCAGGACAAGCGTGATCAAAAAGACCCCGATCACTGAATACAGCAGGTAAAATGCCCGCTTCCCGCGGAGGAAAAACATCAGGGTACGTCGATAAAAATTCATGATCCAGGGAAGGATCACATTCTGAAATTTATTGATGGCATGTTTCAGGAATATCCGGTAAAGCGCATTCAGCAGGATGGCTATAACAAGCAGATTACCGATCCAGTAAATGCCTCCGATGTAAAAGATCCCTGCAGGAACCAGCATGATGACGGTAGAGAGAAGGAGTTTTTTCCAGTTTGTTCTATGCTCTTGATGGTCATATTCATGCTTCATGAAGGTGACCGCAAAGACCGGGTTGATAATGTATGCCACAAACAGGGAGGCAAAAAGCGTGAGGATTAGGGTGACCGGGAGGAAATGCATGAATTTTCCGACAACTCCTGGCCAGAAGGCTAACGGGAAGAAGGGAGCCAGGGTGGTGAGTGTTCCCGAAAGGATCGGAACAAACACTTCTCCAGCAGCATATTTTGACGCTTTGACGATATCGGTTTCATACCGGTGAGTCCTGTGAATATTTTCGATGACAACAATGGCGTCATCCACAATGATCCCCAGGGCAAAGATGAATCCGAACATGACGATCATATTCATGGTGAAGCCCAGTCCGGGAAACACCATGTAAGCGATAAAGATGGACAGCGGAACCGACAGCGCAACAAAGAAAGCATTGTTGAGCCCCATAAAGAACATCAGCACCAGGGTGACAAGAATAAAACCGATGATGATCGTGTTGTTCAGCTCTTCCAGGGTACTCCGGGTAAACCTCGACTGGTCGCCCGTGATGGCGATATCCAGGTCGGGAGGGAAAGAGGTCTGTTTCAGATCAGTGAGAATGATTTTGATATTATCTGAAGCTTTCAGCAGGTTCAACCCGCTCTTTTTGATCACATTGAGGGTGATCACGTTTTTCCCGTCAAAGCGGGCAAAGCTCTCCTGCTCCTTGAAGGAATCTTTTACATCGGCAATATCTTTGATGTAGATCGTTGCACCGCTTGCCGACTTCAGCATGATATTTCCGATCTCTTCAGGGTTGGTAAACTGTCCGCTGACCCTGATGGTTCTCTTGGCGCCATAAGTAGAGATCGTACCGGCAGAAACGGTGACATTCTCGCTGGAGATCGCCCGTTGAAGGTCGGAGAACGAGACACTTGCCGCCTGCATTTTGTACATATCCACATCTACCTGGATCTCCCGTTCAAGAGCTCCAACAATATCTACACGTGTAACCTGAGGCAGCGCTTCTATTTGATCCTGTGCCTCTTCGGCATATTTCTTCAGACGTTGCAGATCGTAGTCGCCCGACAGGTTGATATTCATGATCGGGATTTCCGCGATGTCAAATTCCTGGATATTGGGATCACTCGGCAGATTGTTCGGCAACTTTGATTTTGCTTTATCCACGGCATCCCGAACACGTTGCTTGGCCTCTGTCACCTCCAGTCCGGGATTGAACTCAATGACGATCATGGAGAAGTCCTGCACCGAGTTGCTGGTGATGGTCTTCACATCGGCAAGCGACTTGGCTTCCTTTTCAATAGGGCGGGTCACCAGGTTCTCAATGTCTTCGGGAGAGGTTCCGGGATAAGGCGTATTGACGATAATTGTCGGAATGATGATTTCAGGGAATTGCTCTTTCGGAATGCTGAAATAGGACATCAGGCCAAGCGCGGTGATGATCACTGTCAGAACATAAACGCTTGCCTGGTTATCAATCGCCCAGCTCGTTGCAAAAAACTCCCTGAGCGTATGTTTTTCTTTCGTTGATTTCATGCGGCGCGTCTATTTCAGGTAGTCAATATCCTGCCCATCGTAGAGGTCTTTGTATCCGGCCGTTATGATCACATCGCCCTCCCCGAGGCCGTTTACAATTTCGGTCAGTCCGTTGTAGGTTATCCCCGCCTCGACAGTCTTTTTCCTGGCAACCTTTTTCCCGTTTTCTTCCGAAACAACAAACACATACTGCCCTTCATCACGCGACAGCTGGATATAATTTTGCGGGATCGAGACAGCGGATGGATTTGAATAATCTTTAATCCGCAGAACTGCGATCATATTGGCTCGGAAAACAAAATGGTTTGAAGGAAGTTCAACCTCCACAACAAAGGTACGGTTGACGGGATCGATGTACTTGGATGAAAAGCTGACCCGTTGACCAAACTCCTTATCCAGGTCGGGGAGAAAGACCTGAACCTGATCACCGGTCTGGATCTTTCCGGTATAAGCTTCACCCACATCAGCTACCGCTTTGGCCTTGGAGAAATTGATGACCCGGAAGGCTTGAAATCCCGGTGATGCCATCTGTCCTACTTTAATGGGGATCTCTTCAATGGTTCCGTCAATCGGGGAGACAATTTTCGACATCTTGATCTGGTCCTTGATCGTAGCAATCTTGTTTTCAAGAGATTCTTTGTTGTTTTTTGCAGTCAGGTATTGTACTTCAGATCCGATCTTTTGATCCCACAAAGCTTTCTGTTTGCTGTAAAGTTCTGTGGCAAAATCAAGCTGGCTTTCCAGTTCATAAAGCGTTTGATTCAACACCTCGGAATCCAGCTCGGCAAGTACTTCTCCTTTGGTGACATAATCCCCTTCATTGACCAGGATACGGTTTACAATTCCCGGGGTTCTGGGGCTGACGCCAATATTTTCGTTCCCGTCGATACGCCCCTGTACCTCGATGTAATGGCTGAAAGGTTGCTCATGAAGGGTGTCAATCCTGACCGTCATCAAATTATTTTTACCATCGGGATAGATCTCCTTTTCGAGATTCATGATTTCAATCGACAACTGGTCCCGTTCTTTCTTAAGCTGTTCCAGTTTTGCCTCTTTATCTTGAGATCCACCGCAGGAAGCCAGTAGGAAAAGGATGCCCGGGAATAGAAGTAGTTTTCTCATCGTTTACTGATTAAAGCAGGCAAAGATACGGCAAAAAACAAGTGTAAAAAAACTTTTTCTACAAAAATAGTTTCCCTTGTTTCTTTTTATACTAATTTTGTTTTATGGAAAACAAAGTGCAACAGATCATCCCACGGGTTTTCAAGCTTTACCAGCGTTACGGGATTAAAAGTGTGACCATGGATGATGTTGCCCAGCACCTGGGAATTTCCAAGAAAACCCTCTATGAATTTTTCAGGGACAAGGAGGATCTGGTAAAACAGGTATTTCTTTGGGATTTTAACGTGAAGTTCGATTTCTTTCTTCAGATTGAGGAGAAGAACCTCAATGCCATTGAAGAGCTTTTTGAAGTCTACCAGCTGATCAAAGAGATTTTCAGAGAGTACAACCCGTCGGTTGAATACGATATCAGGAAATATTATCCATCACTGTTTTCCCAGTTTAAGGAGATCAAGCGAAAACGGTTTTATGAACTTTCAGTGAAGAACCTGAATAAAGGGATCCACGAGGGATTATACCGAAGTAACCTGAATAGTTCTGTGCTGGCACGATTGCATGTTTTCAGAGTGGAAAATATCCTGGAGAGCGAACTTTTCAGCGTGGAAGAGCTGACCTCCATCCCCGTTTTCCACGAGATTTTTGTCTATCACCTGAGGGGTATTCTCAGCGAAGAAGGAAAAAAAATCCTGGAGATAAATCACGAAAAATTTTCCCGCTAACGATTGGGTCTGTTTTCTCCCATCCAACCTTTTTCATCTTATTTTAGTCTGATTAGTAAACAAGTTCTTATATTTACCAGATCAACGTTTCGCCAGGAGGTGGATACAGAAAAGGATCTCATCGCTCGCTGTCTGCAAAAGGATTCTGCAGCCCAAAAAGAGTTGTATGACCGTTATGCAGCCCGGATGTATGGGGTCTGCCGGCGTTTTGCCGGACAGAACCTGGAGGCAGATGATATTTTTCAGGAGGGATTCGTGCGGGTTTTTCTTAAACTGAAACAATTTCGGTTTCAGGGGCCTCTGGAAGCCTGGCTTCGGCAGATCTTTATCAATACGGCGATCACACTGGCAAAAAAAGAGATGAAGGCAAGCAACCGGGAACCGCTGAGAGAAGATCTTCTGGTAGAGAGCGATGCGTTGGACGGACTGGAGAAACTGAGCCTCGAAGAGGTATTACAGTTGATCCATGAATTGCCTGCCGGCTACCGGACTGTTTTCAACCTTTTTGTGATTGAAGGATATTCGCACAAAGAGATCGGAAAAAAGCTGGGAATTTCTGAAAACACATCGAAATCACAGCTTTTTGGAGCAAAACGATGTCTCAGGCTAAAATTAACCGAATACAGAAATAGCAATGGAAGAGAATGATCATAATGCGCTTCGGCATCTAAAGGAACTTTTCCGCGATTTCGAAACGGAGCCTCCGCTGCAAAACTGGGACTCCATCCGGGCCAGGGTACAGGGAGAAAAGCCGGTAACCTCATCCTTAAGGAATAGATATCATCTGGTTGGATGGTTTCAACCCGCCAGCCGGCTCTATCCGGTTGTGGCATTTGTGGGACTTTTCCTGATCGTCTTGTTCGTATGGCTGGCTGTCAAACCCTCCCACCAGATTAAGGGACAGGCGTTTGTAGACCAGGCTGAATTAACGAAAGGAACTGCCTATCTCTTCAGGGTTCACGACAAACAGGCTCCTTTTGATTCGGTTGGATTTTTCAGGAAAATGGAGCTGGATTCAAAGGGCCATTTTCTTTTTAATGACATCCCGGCGGGATCCTACCTGCTGAGAATCTTTGTTCATCCTGATTCTCCTTACTTTTTTCACTACCTCCATGGGTACTACGGAGATCAGGTTCATTGGGATCATGCACGGCTTGTCTCCACCGATCACCCGCAGAATGCCTATGATGTTAGAATCCCAAAGATGAAATGACAATGCGGCCTGTCATGCGAACCACTCTGCATACGAGGTGGCTGTTTCCCGGAGTTTCATTGAATGGAGTTTCACTCCCTCCGGCAACGCCTTGTTGATCCTTTCGGCAAAATCCACCAGGAGGTTTTCGGTGGTGGGCTGGTAATCAACCACGATGATTTTTGAAAAGGTTTCTCCCATCTTTTTCAATTCACTGATATCCAGATCAGAGGGCAAAATCAGAGCGTGATCCATCCGGTCGATCACTTCGGTTTTCATGATCTTTTTTAATTCACTGAAGTCCATGACCATTCCTCTTTTTGGCGAAGTGTGGCTAGCTACGGGAGTCCCTGTTACGGTGACAGCCAGTTGGTAAGAGTGTCCGTGGATATTCCGGCAGGGGCCGTCGTATCCTTTCAGGGCATGGGCTGCCTCGAAGGAGAACTCTTTGGTGATACGGATCGAGGGCATAGATTGGAATTAATCGACAAAGTTAAACGATTTCCCTTAATCCCTCAAACACCTTACACCAAACGCATTCGCCCGGTAACTGGGGTAGTACGACACCGAGTAATTGTATTGATTCATCCCGTACGCCCAGGCTTTGAGCGGACCGTGGGCAGTAGAGCTCCACAGGAAGGTGGCAAATTCCTCAAACTCCCAGAGCCGGTTGAAAAACTGAACGCCGGTCAGTAAAGCGTTGAATCCTGAAAACCCTGACCAAAGCAACGGTTTGCCGGCAAAGGCGTTGTTGGTCCAATTGGAAAACAGGATCTCCCAATCAGCTTCCGAAGGAACATGCCATTCAGGCGGACAAAGCCCCTGGATGGATTCATCGTCCTGGTACTGCATCAGTTCGTCCCATTGATAGTAAGACGTAAGACGTGAGACGTAAGA
>JAFGNY010000183.1 GCA_016926765.1 Bacteroidales bacterium
CTTCAGCGGAACTACCCCTCCCAACTCACCAATGACATTAACCAGATCTGATCCTTCGGGAACAATGATCTTGGCGTTCTCCTGCAGGGAAGCTTCCACCATCTGGATGCGCCGGAGAAGTTGGGCATTACCAATGAAATACTTCTCAGCAGCTTCATTGACCAGCTGAATCGCCTGAGCCTCCCCTTCTGCTGCCAGAATGGATGCCTGCCTGATCCCTTCGGCTTTCCGGATCTCAGCCCGCTTTAACCCGTCGGCCTGGGTCTCCTGTGCGGTGGCAAAATCGATCGCAGCGATCTTCTCGTTTTCTGCTTTCACGATCTTGTTCATCGTCTCCTGCACATCCTTAGGCGGATCAATTTCCTTCAACTCGGTTCGTACGATCTCAATGCCCCAATGAGCTGTTTCAACCAGAAGGGTGCTGTGCAACTCCTTGTTGATCTTCCCCCGCTCACTGTTTGCCGATTTTAACGTCATGGTCCCGATGATGTTTCTTAACGTTGTCCGGGCCAGGTTCACGATCTGCCACTCAATGCTGTTCACATTGTATTGGGAGTCTTTCACGCTGGCTTCATCAGGCTTGATCTTGAAATAAACCTGTGCATCCACTTTAGCATTCAGGTTATCGTTGGTGATGATCTCCTGGGGTTCGGCATCGATCATCTTTTCGGTGATATTGATCTGGTACATTTTATCCACTACCGGAATGATCCAGTGAAAACCCGGTCCGGCGAAATGGTGATATTTCCCAAACCGTTCGACCAGCCCCCTGTGTGTTGGACGAATGATCCGGATACCGGAGAAAAAGAGGATAAGAAAGATGGCAATAATGATTGCCCAAACGATTCCTGACATAGTTCCTTGTGTTTTGAACGGTTAATACCTATTTTTGTGGTCAATTCTTCTACAAACATACAGTAAAAAAACCGATAATTCACCGTATTCATCAAACATTAACCACCACCGTCATGAAAACAGTTTACGGATGCTTAACCATTATTCTTATGGCCCTTATCGCATTGCCCGGATGCCAGCCTGACCAAAAGAGCGCCGAAGAGGCTGCTTTTGATTCCCTGATGCAGGCGAAAGTGCAGGAATTTGCGGTTGTCAGCCTAACCACCGATCTTTCAACTCTGACCGAACAGGAGAAACAGATGTTGCCATTACTCATAGAAGCAGCACAGATCATCGACAACCTCTTCTGGCAACAGGCGTTCATTGAAAACCATGTGACCTTTCTCGACAGCATTTCCAACCCGGATGCCCGAAGGTTCGCGCTGATCAATTATGGTCCGTGGGAACGGTTAAACGGAAACAAACCTTTTCTTCCGGACTACGGACCCAAGCCGGCAGGAGCCAATTTTTACCCGGCTAATATGACTACTGAGGAGTTTGGGAACTGGGACAACCCCGATAAAGAGAGTCAGTACACCCTGATCTGGCGGGAAGAGGACGGAACCCTCTCATCGGTCTGGTATCACGAAGCCTTTACCGAAGCGCTGGAAAAAGTGGCTGCACTCCTTCGGCAGGCTGCCATACTGGCTGAAGACGAAGGATTACAGCACTACCTGACCCTCCGGGCTGATGCATTGATGACAGATGATTATCTGGCGTCGGACATGGCCTGGATGGATATGAAAACCAATGGTATAGATATAGTGATCGGACCTATCGAAAACTACGAAGACAAGCTCTTCGGGATCAAAACGGCTTATGAAGCCGCCATCCTGGTCAAAGATAAGGTATGGAGTGCCCGGCTGGAGAAATTCGCTGCCATGCTGCCTCAGTTGCAAAAAGAGCTTCCGGGAGATGAAAAATACAAAAAAGAACAACCGGGAACCTCTTCCGATCTCAATGCCTACGACATCATCTATAGTGCCGGGGATATGAATGCCGGGAGCAAGACCATTGCCATCAATCTTCCCAATGATGAGCGGGTTCAGCTCGCCAAAGGGAGCCGTCGGTTACAGTTGAAAAATGCCATGCGGGCCAAATTTGACCACATTCTGAAGCCCATCGCAGGGGTATTGATCGACTCCTCGCAACGCGACATGGTAAAATTCGATGCCTTCTTCAGCAACGTGATGTTTCATGAAGTAGGACACGGACTAGGCATCAAAAACACGGTGACCGGTAAAGGGACGATCCGTGAAGCGCTCAAAGAGACCTACAGTGGTATTGAAGAGGCCAAAGCGGATATCTTTGGTCTGTTTCTGACCACTAAACTCATCGAAATGGGGGAGATAGAGGGGATAACTCCTGAAGAGTGTTTCGTGACTTATATGGCCGGCATGTTCCGCAGTGTACGGTTTGGGGCGGCAAGTGCCCATGGGAAAGCCAATATGATGTGCTTCAACTTTTTCCGTGAAAAAGGAGCGTTTGATCGTTTGGATAACGGCACGTATCGGGTAAACTTCGAAAAGGCGTATGAAGCCATGAACGAATGGGCAGCGCTGATCCTTTCCATTGAAGGGGAAGGCGATTATACCAAAGCACAATCCCTGCTCAGCTCAGGTGGCGTGATCCAGCCCACGCTGCAACTAGACCTGGATCTGCTGAAAACCAGGAACATACCTGTTGACATCCGCTATGAGCAAGGATTAGAAGTACTTGAACTTTCCACACACGAATAGACGAACCTATGAACCTGATGTCGCGAAATGCTGCTTACCTGTTAGTTCTTCTATCTACGGTAACCCTGATTCCGGCAGGTTACGGACAGCAACCCGGTACTGCCGATCCCTCTTTTGGTCTCTCTGGGGTGGTTTTTACCGATTTCGACGGAAAATCCAACGCTGCCGTCGCAGTTGGCATTCAACCCGATGCAAAGATCCTCGTGTGCGGTAACTCGACGGAGTTATTTGAAACA
>JAFGNY010000184.1 GCA_016926765.1 Bacteroidales bacterium
TATTCCGGAAGCCGCATACCCCTCGCCGATAAATACCATGATGAAATCTTTGTCCAGTGAATTCAATATTCTAAGGGCCTCAATAATCATCTTTACATTTTTTTCCCACCTTAGCTGACCGACAAAAAGCATCATGAATTTCTTACCGTCAATTCCAACCTTTGCCAATCCCCTTTGCCTGTATTTCAACAGTTTCGATTTTTCAGGAACTTCCATATCGGTTCCATTTTGAACAACCTCATAGTTTCCCTGATATCCGTATTCCTTAAGCGTGATCCCAGTTGCTTTATTTGGCACCCATAAATGATCGGCTTGATGGTAGAAATCAAGGGTATATTTTATAAGAAACTCTTCCATTAGTTCATTGTTTAATACCCGCTTGAAATCTTCCCTGTATTTGGTATGAAAAGTTGCAACCAGTGGCACATCTAATTTTTCTGATAATTTCATGGCTAATTGGCCACTCACAAACGGACAATGTGCATGCAGAAGGTCAAAATGCTTCTCTTTGATTTTCCTTTTGAATGTCGTGTCAATCAGTGGCAATCCGACACGGTAAGGATTCATTCCTGGTAACAGGACTGATTTGAACCGGTAGACACTGTATTCTGCCAGGTCCTTATACCCCTTGACTTTTGGAGCCACAAGTGATGTTTTTCCATATTTCCGGTTTAACCAATGGGCATAGTTATGGACTGACATCCCCACGCCATCCATGATCGGAAAATAGGAATCATTAAATTGGCAAGTTGAAATTTCCATCGTATATTTTTTTCAAAAATCTGTATTTAAATCATAACTTTCTCGTAATTAATAATTTATTAATAATAAGTTAACCTGCGGGTAACAAATAATGGAGTTGCCCCGAATTGAAAAAATCTACCGTTACTCTGAGCAGAAAAAAAGGGCTGCCCGACTTTTCAGGCAGCCCCTTCCACGAAAAGAGGGGTTCGATCTTGCAAGACCGGTTAGTTGGGTAGCATCATCCGCCTGTGCGGATAGGCCACCGATGGATAGGCTGGGGAATTCGGTCTCATCTGTTCGGGATTGTACTTGATGGTCGGGTAATTCGGGCCCTGAACAAAGGGTGTAGGATGATGTTCTTTGCCCATTCCATAGAAAGATGGGGGAAAGCAATCCGGTACCATCTGAGCGGAATTCAGGATAGCCCAGGGAGGTAGTTCATTGTGATCAGGACACATTTGTTCGCACTTATACTGAATCGTTGGATATTGCGGATAGTCGACGGCACTCTGTGCAAAAACTGTACAGCCGAAAAGAAGCGCGATGCTAAGGAAAAGGATCTTTTTCATGGCTTGGTAGTTTGAAGGTTGATAAAAAAATAATTGAAGCAAAGATCTCCCCCTATTACCCTCATTTCCAAATATATTATGTGAACCTGCCTGCTTAAACGACATCTCGGAAAAATGGGTCATTTATCAGATTAATCCTGTTTGTCGAACATTTTATCCGGTTTATCGGATTGAACATCAAATTTATCCATGTCGGTTATATGTGTGCCGGGATTATTGCATCAATAACTTTGCTTTTTCCACAAGTTGCATGAATTCCCGACGATACCCGTAGGGATCATTCCCGACAGAATTCCCTGCCATAGCAAGAACCTTGTCAAAACTGGCCTCTCCCCTATATTCCGAATTCCTCAGTATCATACCGAAAGCTGCTACTGACGAGGCAAACCGAAAGTCATTAGAAAGGGATTTCCCGGAAATCGAGGTTGCCTCCACGCGACGAACCATCAGTTTGCTCACTGTGTCGTCCGGCTCTTTGTACCGCAGTTTCAGGGTCATCAGGTTTTCCCCGCCGGTGATAGTTGTCTGCTGGTATTCAAGGGGATCGACCTGTGGTTCCAATTCTGCTGACCCGGCAGGTACGATCTCATAAAGGGCGGTTACCCTATGTCCGCTGCCAATATCTCCCGCATCTTTTCTGTCATCGTTGAAATCTTCTTTTGACAGGATCCTGTTCTCGTAGCCGATCAGCCTGTATGCTTTGACCTTCAAAGGATTAAATTCGACCTGGATCTTGACATCCTTTGCAATCGTATAGAGAGTTCCCCACAACTCCTCTCCAAACACTTTTTTTGCCTCCAGGATATTGTCGATATAAGCATAATTTCCGTTCCCAGCATTGGAAATCTGTTCCATTTTTGAATCCTTGTAATTCCCCATCCCAAACCCAAGCACGGAGAGAAACACCCCTTCCTTTCGCTTCTCTTCGATCAGGCGAGTCATTTCGGCATCACTGCTGGCACCGATATTGAAATCGCCGTCGGTTGCTAAAATTACCCGGTTGTTCCCTCCTCTAATATAACTCTGTTTCGCAATCTGATAGGCCAGTTTTATCCCTGCTCCGCCAGCAGTGGACCCCCCGGCCTGAAGGTTGTCGAGTGCCATAATGATCCGCTCCTTATCACTGCCTGGTGTGGATTCCAGCACACAACCCGCTGCTCCTGCATAGACGACAATTGCTACCTTATCTGCCGGTCGCAGGTTGTTCACCAGGATCTTGAATGCCTGGCGGAGCAAAGGGAGCTTATTGGGTTCATCCATGGAGCCGGAAACATCAAGAAGAAAAACGAGGTTCGCCGGAGGAATCTCCTTTTCGTCCATGGTTTTTCCCTGAATGCCAATCATCACCAGCTGATGATTCCTGTTCCAAAAACAATCACCCATTTCCAGTGTCACTGAAAAGGGATCCCTGTTTACAGGCTTCGGGAAGTCGTAGTCAAAATAGTTCACCATCTCTTCAATCCTCACGGCATCTTTGTTTGGTAAGTTGTGCTGGTTCAGAAACCTCCGTACATTGGTATAGGAGGCATGATCAACGTCGATGGAAAAAGTTGACAAGGGGTTGTCCAGAGCCATCTTAAATCCATTTTCTTCTATCAGATCATACGACTCTGTATTATAATCGGGATATGACTGGCTTTCGTAACAGGGATCCAGTGTCCTGCTTACTCCTCCCATCAGCGACGCCTGGCTTCCAGAATAATCCCGGTGAATCGTCTTTTTAGATGCTGCCTCCCAACGAGGCTCCTGTTCGTCTCGTTGCCACAGTTCCTGTTGTTTTTTTCTGTCGGGGACCATGGCAAGAACCACGGTGGTTGTGCCGCCCGTTGTTACTTTGATCCCGTGTTCACCGGATGATGTAAATCCATTTTTGCTCATTTTAATTGAATAGGTCCCTTCGGGAATAGAGTCAAAATGGAACCTCCCGTTGGCATCTGAAACACTAGTGGCAGAAAATAACTGGTCCTGTATCAAGATGATCTGCACGAAAGACAGGGGGTGACTGGTTCCTTGTTCAACGACGATTCCATCCAGGCAACCGGTGCCGGCAGGAAGGGTTATGGAGTGATGTTCCTGAAATGCAATCTCAAAACTGTAGAACGAGATACTCAGGATGAGCGTGATGAAAACCATGCTATTACCCGATAGCAGGTTTTTAAGCATTTTTTTGTTTCTGTTAGTTCTCATAACTGTAATTTTTGGTGAAAAAATTGAATGTCCTTACCGGGATGCAAACCAGGGTTGTATTTCACAAATCCATCTGATTTTTTTATTTTTACTGAGACAAAACTTTATCCCTCAGGAAGGTTTGACTCATCTCCACGGTATGCAATCCCTATCCGACAACGACCTCGTTTTACTCTATCAACAAACCCATAATAACGAGTTGGTTGGTGAATTGTTCAGGAGATATACCCGGTTTGTCTTCCTGGTATGCATGAGGTACCTGAGAGAGGAAGAATCAGCAAAAGATGCCACCATGCAAGTGTTTGAAGATCTGTTTGAAAAGATAAAAAAGCATGAGATTCGCCACTTCAAGCCGTGGCTTCACACAGTGGCAAAGAATCATTGTCTGGTTCTGCTTCGGCAAGAAAAAAAAGCCCCTGTATGGAATGAAGATCTTTTCCATGAATTTCCTGATCCTGTGGAATTACCATCCAACTTGCATCTAACCGACGAAAAAGAGAAAAACCTGACCAAGCTGGAGGATGCCATTCTGTTACTCAGGAAAGAACAGCGTACCTGTATTGAACTCTTTTACCTGAAAAAAATGTGTTACCAGGAGGTTGCCGCTAAAACAGGTTACTCCGACAAACAGGTGAAGAGCTATATTCAAAACGGGAAACGAAACCTACGAATGATTTTGGAAAAAAATGACAACTGATTTACCTACGATATTTTCAGATTCAGGATGCCCTTCAAGTGATGATCTCAGGGCTTACCTGGACAATCGACTTACGGATGAGGAAAAGCATCGGATTGAAGCTCATCTGGCCGATTGTGAACTATGCTCTGATGAGCTTGAAGGGCTGTCTCTGTTATCCGACCCTGATCGACTTCCGGCCATTGTTGAAGAACTTGAGCAACGGGTTGCCGCCCGAAAAGTCAGAATTCTTCGTCTGAGGCCCCGGCTGATTCTGGCTTCAGCCGCAGCGCTGGCAGCTCTTCTCATCAGTGCCATTTTTATTTTCCGGTTCGTGGTATTACCCCATGAAAAATCACTGCTTACAGAACAGCCATCTGCCTCCCTCAAGTCGGTTGATTCCGCCCGTCCGATGCCGGTAAAAACCTTTAAGGAAGTGATCCAGCGGAAAGCCATCACAACGAAGGAAAAAAGAGTGGAAGAAGAGACTGGAAACGCATCGGATGCACCTTTGCAGATCGCTCTGGAAGTGCCAGAGGACCTTACTTCATCAGAGATGGCTGAGGCAGCTGAAAGCCTTGACCTGGTCGCTTCTGGCATGGGGCAAAATGCTGAAATGGAAGGAATTAAAGAGGATACTGATTTCAAAGAAGTATCACAGATTGGGGGAGTAGGCCTCTACCGTAAGTCGATGATAAAGGAACCCGATCTGGGTGAAGAGCGGGCAATGAAGATGTCACGTGCCATGGACTTGTTTAATGCCCTGGATTACGGGGAAGCGGCCCGGATGTTTCAGGAATTGCTCAGAGAGGAGCCTGCAAATTATAAAGCCTTGTACCATCTGGCAATGTGTTACGCTAAGATGAATGAACCAAAAAAGGCACTTAAAACCCTGGAAAGAGTTTTAGAAGATCCTGACAGCCTCTATTATCAGCAGGCAGTCCAATTAAAGGTTAAAATCAGCACAAATGAACCGGGATGAATTGAACGAAGCAATCCGGTCCCTTGTCCGATCTTCCTCCAATACTCAGGAGTTCATGGATCTGGCTTCAGAGGAAAAGAACTGGAAGCGTATCGATAAGAAGATTTCCCTTCCCCGGGAAATAGGATTCAGCGAGCTGGATTGCCCTATCTGTTTAAATCCTCTCAGATTAATTTACGATAAATTTGCCACGTTTACGTATGAGCTTGAGCTGATCTGTCCGCATTGCAAGGAAACGATCAGGTGTATCGGAGAGTTTACAGGTTATACCAATGAAATAACCTTGGATTCATACTAATTTCTGGGGAGTTCGACCCGTTTCTTTACCTCGCGCATGAGATTTAACGGCGTGTCTGTGATCACCATGTTGTATAGCCAGGCAGGTACGATTCCACCCGGATCCACATATCCTTCGAGAGTCAGGCGTTTCATCCCATCAGGAAGAGGTTCTATGGTCCAGCGTTGCCAATAATTTTTTATCCTGATCACGTCGGATTTCTCCGGAATAACACCAAGAAGCGGGGTGGCATAAATGACCTTTTTCCCGGTTGAAGAATCGATCGTCACCCGGGCATCAGCACATAAATCACGGTCCTGTAAAGGCCATGGGACATCATAGATCAGGTAATACTGGGTAAGGACATTTTCTTTGTGTGCAATCACCTGCAACTCTCGGATATCATCATCCCACCAATCGAAATTTTTCACGTTGCCAACCACGGTACCAATCATCTCCATTGTGGAGTAGATCTCCATCACCCCTTTGAAGGATTTTAACGGGCTTCCCTGTTCCTTCCGGGTATAAATTTTTATTCCATCCCTTTCTTTAATAAATTCCCAGGTCTGTCCGGTAACTGAAGCAGTAAAAAGGATACTGAAAAGTAGAAAGCCGGTACGCACAAACAGAATCAAGTTCAGAAAGAATTTTTTACAAAGTAACATCAATAATTTGAAAAAGTAAACTGGGTGATTATTTCTATTTTTACTTTTTGTGCTTTTCAGCGTATTAATAGAAGAGATGAAAAAGTTCTCATGCAGGACAGGATAACAAGCATCATCAAACGGATAGTCGATGGAGACAATCAAGCTTTCAGGGAGGTGGTTGAATCCTATCAGCAACAGGCATTTTCTCTGACCTTCAGAATTCTGGGAGATGAAGAAGAGGCAAAAGATGCTGTCCAGGAAGGATTTATAAAAGTATGGCAAAGTTTAAAAAGTTATCGCTCTGACTACTCGTTTACTTCCTGGATGTGCCGGATCATGGCCCATGCTGCCATAGACAGGTTGAGGAAAATCCGTCGGCAAAAAGAAATCCAACTGGACCCAGATCCTGAACGAATGAATACTCTTTTTCGAGGTAATCCTGATGTCACAATGGAAAATAAAGAGATCGCCCACATCATCCGGATACTGGCTGATGGTCTGCCGGTAAAACAGAGGCTGGTCTTTCTATTACGGGATATTCAGGGACTGAAATCAGTTGAAGTTCAGGCCATTCTCGGGCTCTCTGAAACAAGGATAAAAAGTAACCTGTATCATGCACGAAAGTCCGTCCGTGAAAAAATAGACCGGATTGATTATCCGGAAAGGAGGCAATGGTGAAAAAAAAACAGGAAAACGATCGGGATTTTTCATTACAGAAAATAGTGAGTCTCCTGCAAAACAATGAGCCTCATCTGGAAGATCTGAACGAGATTCCGAAAAATGTAATGCAACTCCTTCAGCAGGAAGAGTCAAAACAATTGTCAGAGAGAGATCCCGCTTCTCCTGTGATACGTTACCTGATCCTGGCGCAGCGGTGGCTGGTGGCAGCGTCCGTTTGCCTGCTGGTTCTTTACGGGGTTGAGGAATTTACGGTAGTTAGCAAACTCAATTCCCTTGAAAAACATACCTCCTCCATCAAGGTCGATCCCTCCGGAATCCTAACCAGACAGCTGATTTTGAAAGGATTATCCGACATTTCACTGCAACAACGGTTTCCTGCCCGTTTCAAACTCCTGGTTGCTGAAAGCAATCGTTTCCCTAGTAAGATCGCCACTTCATCCATTGTTATATTACCTTAAAATTCCAGCGATATGAAAACACGCAAGGCCCTGATCATCCTAATTTCTCTCTTTCTGATCTTTTGCGGATGCCGTGAAATTACGGTCACTACCCAGGTACACCGCGACGGTTCATTTACCCGGATTATCCGGATTACAGGAGATTCCTCCTCCGTGTTCGAAGGGAATCTGCCCTATCCGATCGATTCAACCTGGTCACGGAAAATCGAACAAGGTACGACCGGAGATTCATCCAGGAATGATGAATTCATCCTGACCTATACCAAAATATTTGAAACCAGTGAAGAGTTGATGTCGCTGATCGAAGCCGACACCACCTGGCGAAAACAACTGAACCGTAACATTTCGGTTACCAGCAAGTTTGGCTTTTTTTATTCTTACCCGACTTTCCGGGAGGTCTTTCAGCCGGCCAACCCATTTACGTTTCTTCCATATGAAGATTATCTTACCCACGATGATCTTTTATGGCTTTCGGGTCAGAATCCTATTCTCAATCACTCTGATTCCATCCATTTTGACGAAGTGGAGAAGAAGGCGGAACAGTTTATCGTCGCCTCCGTTACGGCGGAAATAGAACATATCCTGACAGAGGGGATTACGCGGTTGAATGATCCGGCACTCCTTCCAACGGAGGTTACCAGGGTACATGATAGCATTCAACGTTGGGTGGAAGCCTGGAAATTTGATGAACCCGAAAAAATTATAGTTCTTTTCAACGAATGGACCCGAAACTCTGCAGCTGAGAAACTTCTTGAAATAAATCCCCCGCTGTTTTCAGAATTTCAGAAAAAAGTCGACTTTATAAACAACCTGATTCTGATGGATTCTTATCCCGAAACCGTGGAGATGCCTGGTGTGATCATTGAAACCAACTCCACCATGCTGAAAGGGAACCAGGTAAGCTGGGAGATTCAGCCGATGAGCCTCCTCTTTGAGCCGTATGAGATGCTGGTAGAATCAAGGGTGATAAACAACTGGGCATTTATCCTGACAGGCGTCATCCTGCTCCTGCTGATCATCGTCCTGGTTCTGAAAGCATTGAAATAGAATAATTTTTCTGTTTCTGTACGATCTGTTCCCTGATGTTGTCTGTAATCAGTTTCCCGAAATCTTTGCCTGCAGAAAATCGGTCAGCGCTTCGTTTGATTCGGCCAGGGCCTTATACTGTTTCCGGATGCTTTGCAAAAACTTCAGGTACCATTGGTATTGAGGCCTCAACTGTTTGGTCCAGAGATTATAGAATTCGCTTTTTGGCCGTTCCATGTTCATCAAGAGGAATTGCATCCCATACGTTTCCCCTTTCGAAAGGAGGCTCAGCATGTTGAGTTTTTCAGTTTCATACTGATCGATCATCCTGATGGTTTCAAAATCCATCACTTCGGTTCCTCCGGATGTCAGTACCGCTTCCCAAACACGTGGACTAACCGAAGAGGTGAAGAAAACAGGAACACCGAGAATATCCGGCAATTCACCATTTTTATAGGCTGTGAAAAAAGAGGAGATTACACTGTCAAATACCTTTTGCTCCTGATCTATCTGAGTCTTTTCCACTGCACATTCGGCGATAAAATAGTGGTAGATCGTCAGGGTCTTCTTTTCTGCTTTTACACTATCCTGATAGTTATTGAGGAAGAAAGCACCCCAAACCCCGAGAAAAACCACAAGCAGCTCGAAAAAGAGCCAAATTGGGCTTCCTGAAGATCGTTTTTCTCTGATTCTCATTGTTGTACGGTTAATTGTTTCCAAAAATACTATTTCTGGCTCTCTGAACAAAAGGAATTTCTTATTTTTAACCTCTCAATATACCGTGAAGCAATCTCAACCCGATGACTCCAAATTCCCGCATCGTCAGACTTGGCTGTAGAGATTATCTTGTCATTGATCTGAGCCTTCCGCTGTCATTGGATCAGCAGGGATATCCGGGAGATTTCCAGCCTACACGATCTGTATTTTCCGACATCCGCCAGGATGGATGGCAACACTATACACATGCCTTGGGGGACCATTGTTTCCATCCACACTGTGATGCCCCAAACCACTTTGATACCGACCAGCAGGAGAGAGGAATGGAGATCTATGACCTCTCATGGTCGTTTCACCGGGCCTGCCTGATTGATTTGTCCGGTTCCCCGGAAGCAGCAGAGCATGAAGGTATCCGGTTTTTAACCAACATTACAAAGGAGCACCTGATCCCATTTACTGAAATCCTTTCAACCAGTGAAGCCGTCATCATCCGTACAGGCTACGACCTCTGGTCAGAAAAGAATTATTCCCATATTCCTGAATGGATACCCTACCTTACTGAAGAGGCATCGACCTTTATCGATTCTTTCCCCGGGATCAAGGTGATCGGTACCGATTCTCTGACCGTTGACGCTTATGGATTACAGGTTTCGCACCTGGTATTTAAAGACAAAATGATCGTGGAGTCGCTGGTTCATCTGCACGAAATCCCCAGGGAAAATTGGGCAGGTTTTACCTTTCAGACTTCACCGGTCCGGATTGTCGGAGCCACAGGGGGCCCGGTGATCGCTTATGCTTACCTTGACATATAAAGCAGGAAACATGTCCTCTTTTTATCCACCATTAAATTCACAATTATGAAGGATTCAAAAATTTATCGCTGGTTGCTATTCTGTGGAATAGCACTTTTCATTCTGACCTCCTGTGCTCCGGGGAATGAAAAATTTGATCTTGATCCTGCCGGATTCTGGGCTGGTCTCTGGCATGGGTTCATTTCCTTAATTACCTTCATCATCAGCTTGTTTAACAAAGAAGTAGGCATCTATGAGGTCAATAACTCCGGATGGCCCTATAACCTGGGATTCATCCTGGGTGTGATGATCTTTTACGGTGGTGGGACCAAGGGTGGCAGTAAAAAGTGGAACTAACACCTCCGTCAAGAGGTTTTCTGGTACTCTTTGATCGAATCTGTGACATTCAGGATATAGTCTCCAATTCGTTCCCCTAAGGAAAAAAGGTCACTATATAAAGCGCCGGTCTTGTGTTTGTATCTCTTCTCCTTCAGGTCTTCAACATGCCGCTGACGGAGTAAATCTCTTTTTTCATTGATCCGCGATTCAAGCATGAACGCTCTTTCTGGATTGACTTCATTGAACCCTTTACTCAGATTCAGATTCATTTCAGAAAATGCAAGGAGGATCAGGTCAAATAACTCCCGAAGACCTTCTTCCTGATGGGGAAGAAATTTGGTCTTCTTTTCTTTTATACGGTCGATAGTTTTTGACATCGAATAGATCACATCACCAATACTCTCCATCTCATCAATCACTTTGATCATTGCACGAATCATCTTTGAACTTTCGTGGCTGATCTCACCCTCAGCTACATTGGTCAGGTACAAAGAAATTTCGAGTTCAAGATCATCCGTAATCTGTTCGTATTTTTGAATTTTCGAAAGTAATTTGTCATACCTCTTCGGCTTTACTTCTGTAGTCAGCGTTTGTAACAAGAAGAACATTTTTTCAATACGAAGGCCAAAATTCGAGATCTCCTTCCGGGCTTGCAGAATAGACAATTCACTGGTGGAAAAAAGTCCGGAATTGATATATTTCAGGCTGAATTCTTCATCATCGTCTGCCTTGCTGGGAACCATCAGGGTTGCCACACGAGCAAGAAAAGGTACAAAACCGATAAGGATCATGGTATTGATCACATTAAAACTTGTATGGAAAAGGGAGAGGCCAATCGGGTAGATCCCTTTGATGTCTTCATACTGGACATTGGAGAGATGGGTGTCAAGGATAGAAATACCATGTTTTTTTTGCAAAAGATAGTTGATCGCAAGTAAGAAATAATGAAACATCGGCAGCATCCAAATCACACCAAAAAGATTGAACAGCAAATGGGCACGTGCAGCACGTTTCGCTGAGACATTCGCCACGATAGCTGCCAGGTTGGCTGTGATGGTGGTTCCAATGTTTTCGCCCAGAACCATTGCTGCAGCCAACTCAAACGGGATGAGACCATTGTAGCACATAACAAGCGTCAGCGCCATCGTAGCGCTCGACGACTGGATGATGATTGTAAAAATAGTCCCGATGGCGACGAACGTCAGGACCGATAAAAAGCCAAGATCCGTAAAGGAGGTGAGAAAATGCAGGGAGTCGGGATTGTTGTGTATATCAGGAACCGCCTCTTTTAAAAACTGAAGCCCGATAAAGAGAATAGCAAACCCGATGATGAACTCACCCCAGGATTTTCTAAGGCTCACCTTTGAAAAAAACAGGGGAAGACTCAACCCAATCAATGGTAATGATAAAAACTCAGGCTGATTTTAAATCCCAGAAGTGAAATCAGCCAGGCTGTAACGGTTGTGCCGATATTTGCCCCATGATCACTCCTACCGCTGAGATAAGCGAAAGCAATCCGGCGTTAACAAAGCTGACCACCATGACCGTCGTGGCAGAAGATGATTGAATTGTGCTGGTAATCAGAACCCCTGTAAATACTCCCTTGATCCGGTTGCTGGTCATGGCGCCAAGGATATGCCTCATCTTGCTTCCGGCAATCTTCTGGAGTGCATCGTTCATGAGCTTCATTCCAAAAAGGAAGAGGCCAAGAGCCCCGAAAAGAGTAAGGATTTTACCGAAAATAGTTAACCAATCCATGATTAAAATGCCTCGAGGATATTTTAATCCAAATTAACAGAAGTAATAGTGAAAAAACCATAAAAACAGGAAGACTTCTGAAAAGTAATCTACAGGCATCATTCTATCGGATTCCCATCTGTCTGCTTGTTCGAAAGGAACTTGCCAGCACGGTTCAGATAAACGACAAAAGGA
>JAFGNY010000185.1 GCA_016926765.1 Bacteroidales bacterium
GGGATGAATACCTCTGAACTGGTGGTTGCTCCAGTAATCTATGAAGCGAAAGAGACCATCATTCCCAAGAAAGATGAGATCAAAATTAAGGCGAAATTCATTGATCTTCCCAGCAAGATGCTAGCTCCGGGTGTCATTTACACCCCGACCCGTATCATGACGGATCAGATCACGATCCTGGCAGATCACGGGTATCAGAAAGAGGTGATTGTATCTAAAACCGGGACACTCTATTTCCCGAAAAACAAATATAATCTGAATCTGAAATTCGGTCTGAACAAAACTGCCGGGGCTCAGAATTTACTGGCACAATTAGATCAGTTTCTCCAGCAGGGATGGAAGATCAAGAGCATCAACATCGATGGCTGGGCATCTCCTGAAGGAGAAGAAACCTTCAATGTGGGTTTATCTGAAAACCGTTCCAAAACCGGAAATCAATATATGATCGACCAATACAAAGCCTGGGCAAAAGAGGCCAATAAGGACAATAAAGACAAAAAAGCCGTCAAAGCTGCCATTGAAGCTGCAGGTAGTGATGTAAACTTTGTACTCAACCATCATGGTCCCGACTGGAATGGTTTCATGAAAGAGGTTCAGGCCAGTAATGTGAAAGATAAAGATAAAATTATCAATGTGATCAATTCGTCAGGAAGTGATGCCAGTAAAGAACAGGAGATCCGTAACATGATCCTCATCTATCCCGAGATCGAAGAAAACCTGCTTCCTCCGTTGAGAAGAGCTGTGGTCACTGCCAACCTCTATGAACCAAGATATTCCGACCAGGAGCTTAAAGACCTTGCCATGACTAACCCTGATAAACTTAAAGTGGAAGAGATTCTTTATGCTGCCACACTTGTCGTGGATAACAAAGACAAAATCAAGATTTACGAAAACGCCGCTATGGTTTATCCGAATAACTGGAAAGCCCTGAGCAACGCTGCCGTAGTTAACATCGCTGCCGGAAATCTGGATAAAGGCCTGAACTATCTGTTGAAAGCTCAGGGATTGAATCCGAATAATGGCCTGATTGAAAATAACCTGGGTGTGGTTTACGCCAAACAAGGCCTGAATGATAAAGCCGAAACCCAATTCAAGAAAGCACAACAATTAGGCGAAAATGAGAATTACAACATTGGCACGCTGATGATCCCGAAGGGAGACTACCAGAAAGCGCTCACAATGCTTGCGAATGCATCCTGCACATACAATCTGGGCCTTGCCCAACTGGTAAGCGGGAATACCGCTGCTGCTGAAACGACCCTGAAGTGTGCTCCGCAAACCCCCGAAGGCAACTACCTGCTTGCTATTGTAGGCGCCCGTAAGAACGATACCTCCATGCTCTACGATTACCTGATGAAAGCTTGCCAGAATCCGGATCTGAAAGCACAGGCAAAAGGCGACAGGGAATTTTACACCTATATGACTACTCCTGAATTCCAAAATATCGTGAAATAACAGTTTACTGAGCTAAAAAAGCCCGGGCAGCATTTGCCCGGGCTTTTTTAGTTATGGAGACAGGATCCGCGTTATTCCTGCCGGATACTCCTTCCGGATTAGTTGGGCTATCCACTGATAATCGGATTCCCTGTTCACAAAATCAATCCTGCCTGATTCTACCATCAGTACGGTGATATCCGGATGGTGCCTGAAGAAATCCAGATATCCGTTTTGAATCGTTTCAAGGTATTCCAAAGAAATATTCTGTTCATAAGCTCTTCCTCGTTTTTGGATATTCTCTTTCAGATTTTCGGGATCCAGAAAAAGATAAACAATCAGATCCGGCGCCGGAACTACCGACTGAACAATCTGAAACATCCTTTGATACAATCCAAATTCCGTTGATTCCAGATTTTTACTGGCAAAGATCAACGATTTATAAATAAAATAATCGGAAATTGTTACTGGCTGAAACAGATCGCTTCGGGTAAAATGATCCGTTAATTGCTGATAACGGTCGGCCAGAAACGACAACTCCAGCGGGAACGCAAACCGGTCCGGATCCTGGTAAAACCTGGGAAGAAAGCTATTATCCTCAAATTGCTCGAGAATCAATCTTGCCTGAAAATCCAGCGATAACCGGGTTGCCAGGGAGGTCTTGCCAGCCCCGATGTTTCCTTCTATTACAATATAATTGTACTTCACATGAAAAAATTTCATCTATACAAAAGTAAGGAAAGAATCAAACGGAAACAGATCTATTCATCTTTCAGCAATCCATCGGTCTGATCGACACCCGTTTCTGATCAACACATTCGTTCAACAGTTCCTGCATGTTTTTCCCACTAACCGGATGAACAAACTCCGACGCTATTTCTGCCAAAGGAACTAATAGAAACCGGCGATAAGGTATCTTCGGATGAGGAATGATTAGGTGTTCCCGAACGACCACCTGATGATGATAGAACAAAATATCGATGTCGATACAACGCGAAAGGTAGCAATCAGCCGAAATACCGGTGGTTGAATTTGCCGGAAGTATTCGGCCTGCCAGCCGCTCAATCTCCTTAATCCTGCTGAGCATGGCAAAAGGCTTGAAATCAGATTCAATCATGATCACCTTGTTCAGAAAGAGTGTAACAGACTCCATCCCCCAGGGTTCCGTTTCATACAGTGAAGATTGTTTCCGGATCACACCGATTTGATCCTCCAGGAATGTAAGTGCTTTATAAATATTCCCTTCGCGATCACCCAAATTTGAACCTAAAGAAAGGTATATGCTCATTGCAAGATTAACATGACGTATACTCGCTGATCCTGAAAAGAAAATTTTACTACTCCTCGTAAAGTCTTTTTAAAAGATAGCTGATCTTGGAGCCATAATGCGGATCCATAGCCCAACGGCCTGCCAGGTCAAATATGGTAAAAGCAAGTCCACGCCTTACCTTATGGAACCTTTTATCCACCAGTTCTGTTTTCACTGGTTCCACACTGGCATAGGCCTTCAAATGCTGAATATGTGCCCGCACCCCCTCTTCTACTGAATTAAACCAGTCACCCGCTGTAGCTGCATTGACGGCTCCCAGCCCGCAAAAGTTGTTCTGAAACCGGCTTACAGAGCCACTGAACCGGAGAAATCCGGTTTCAAGACACATCTGACAAAAAGCGACTTCATAATTTATCCCTTCAAGCTCGGCCTCTTTGATATAGGTCCGGATGAGGTTTATGAGAAAAGCGCTATCGGCTTCGAGATTGTATTTATAGAAAAAAGAATACAATGATTGAACAGGTTTGGCTCCTTTGTCCATGATGAAAATGGAAGGGAGCTCACGGTAAGCGGTTTTGCTACCAGTACTCTTTCTCTCCTCATTTTCGGTAAACGACAGAAGTGGAATCAAGCAAAAAAAGAGGCGGATATACCAGGAAGTGATCTTCATACCTTTATGGATGGATTCCTTGCAATGATAAATGAAAAACCAGTGTAATCCTTGAGGTAATACAGGATTCTTTCCACAGGAAATTGTTAATAACCCCAAAATCTCTGATTGCTATCGTTATTGGATCAACGGATCAACCAGTTAGAATTCGGATTTCTTTTTTACCTTTGCAAGGATCAAACCTCAACCTATGAAATTTTTTAAAGCAATGCTGGCCGCGATGTTAGGAAGTTTTCTAACCATCCTGATCTTGTTATGTATTGGTGTTCTTGTCGTTATTGGGATTATTGCTGCTTCATCAGATACGACTGTCGTGATCCCCGAAAAGACCATTCTGACCTTACAGTTCAACAAACCCATCATGGACCGTACGCCAAGTTTACCCCTTCTGTATCAGTTCGGAAACCCCTCCAGGGTCGTTGGGCTGAACGATATTCTCGCCAATATCAAAAAAGCAAAAGAGGATGAACACATCCAGGGAATTTATCTGAATGCGGAATCGGTGAATGCAGGTATCGGCACTATTGAAGAGATCAGGAGCGCCTTGTCCGGTTTTAAAGAATCCGGTAAATTCATCATAGCTTTTGGGAATAATTTCTCTCAGGCCGGATATTATTTAGCTACCGTGGCTGATGAAATTCATATGAATCCCCAGGGGTTATTCCTGTTTAAAGGACTGAATGCAGAACTATTTTTCATCAAAGGGGCTCTTGAAAAACTGGATGTAGAGGTTCAAATCATCCGCCATGGGAAATTCAAATCTGCTACTGAACTCTTTTCCAATGAGAAAATGAGTGTGGAAAACCGGGAACAGATCACCAGGATGATCACATCGATTTGGGAGGATCTGTTATTTCGGATAGCAGAATCAAGAGATGTTAGTAAAGAATCCTTAAACAGAATTGCTGATAGTCTGTTGATCCGGACTCCGGAAGATGCATTAGCCTGGAAGTTAATCGATGAACTCTCCTATAAGGATCAGGTCATTGATCTGCTGAAAACCAAGATTGGCCTTGACAGTAATCAAAAGATCAGCCTTGTATCGCTTGAGCAATATACGCATGTAAAAGGGGAAAAGATTTCCTATAAAACGGATAAAATTGCGGTGGTTTATGCCGAAGGGGAGGTTGTGGATGGCGAAGGGGATGAACAATCGATCGGAGGGGAACGGATCGCCCGGGCTATCCGGACAGCCCGGAATGATAAGCGGACGAAAGCCATCGTGTTACGCGTCAACTCTCCCGGCGGAAGTGCGCTGGCATCTGAGATCATTTGGCGGGAGGTAAATCTGGCTTCGCAGGAGAAGCCGGTAGTCGCTTCATTTGGCAATGTGGCAGCAAGCGGAGGATATTACATCTCTTGTGCTGCCACCAGGATTGTCGCTGATCCAACCACCATCACCGGGTCTATCGGCGTTTGGGCAGCGATTCCAAACCTCAAAGGACTCATGAATAATAAACTGGGGGTGACCTTCGACTATGCTCAAACCAATTCGAATGCCGATTTTATTTCAGTCACGAAACCCTTATCACCTTTACAGGTTACCTTCCTGCAACACTTTGTGGATAATACCTACCAGATTTTCACAACACGGGTGGCTGATGGCAGGCGCTTACGGATCGGATACATTGACAGCATTGGACAAGGAAGGGTATGGAGCGGGAGCGATGCGTTGAAACTGGGTTTGGTTGATACGCTGGGCGGGCTTGATATCGCCATCAGAACTGCAGCAGAACTTGCACAACTCAGTGAATACCGGATAACCAATCTCCCGGTACAGAAAGATCCGTTGGAACAGCTCCTGGATGAACTAACCGGGAATATCAATCCGGACCTTTATCTCGAAGAGGTGTTAGGGGATCACTATACCTATTTCCAAACTTTGAGATCGATACAAAAAATAAAGGGCATCCAAACGAGGATGCCCCTTGAAATAACCGTCTATTAAACCCTGTTAAGGAAGCGGGTAGTGTTTAAAGATCTCTTCGCTTTTCATCAGGATATCAACATATTGTGCACGTTTGTAAGCAAATGGGTCTTTCAGGTTCTTTTTTGCCAGCTTACCCTGAAATTGGGGGATTGCATCGAAACCTTTTTCATCCATCCATCCTGATATTTCGTTCAGCATGTTGGTAACTTGTTCAAATCCATGTTTATAAACCGTACTTACCACCTGAACACAATCCGCTCCGGCCAGGATCATTTTGATCACATCCCTGCCGGTAAAAATGCCTGTATTTGCACACAGCGAACCATGAATCTCACCATATAACAGACCAATATATCTGAGTGGCTGACGGTTATCCTCCTGATTACTCAGATGATATGGAAAATGATGTTCCATGCTGTCAAGGTCAATATCCGGCTGAAAAAGACGGTTAAACACGACAAAACCCTCAACTCCGGCAAAATACATCTGCTGAATAATATTGAGAATATTGGTATAATAGGGACTCAATTTCACACTTACCGGGATCTTAACATTTTTGGTCACTTCGGCAATAATGTCAAATTGTTCGGTGACGATGGATTTTTCTTCCTTCTTAAAATCACCCGGGATAGCATAAAAATTCAACTCGATCGCATTGATTCCGGTTTGCTCAATCAGTCTGGCATATTCAACCCAGGTTTCGTTGTTCAGACAATTCAGGCTGGCGATAACAGGGATATTCACTGACTCAACAACCTTTCGGAGATTGTGCAGGTGCTCTGTTGGACCAGCGTGTTCGATATCCGGAAAGAGACTGATCATCTCGGCGTGCCGGTCATTGTATTGGTTCAATTCTTCAGATAGTTGCAACTTTTCCAGTTCGATCTGCTCTTCGAACAGACTTTTATACACAATGGCTGCAGCTCCTGCATCCTGGATCTTTTTAATGTGATCCAAATTTTGAACCAGGTTACTGGCTCCGACAATAATGGGATTTTTCAACTTTAATCCCAGATAGTTGGTGGTCAAATCAGACATATTCATACTTTTTTATGACAAATATAGTTTCTTTTTGCTTACCTGGAAAAATCCATTTCTGACAAACGCCGGTAGTTTTCAAACCGCCATTTCGCATTTTCCTGAGCGGCAGCAAATAAAATCTCGGCTTCGGCCGGGAACATCTTAGTCAAAGAGGTATATCTGACCTCTCCTTCCAGAAACTCCTGAAATTTATCCCATTCTGGTTCTTTTGAATCAAGTTTGAATGGATTTTTCCCCTCTTCGGCTAACAAGGGATTATAGCGGTAAAGCTGCCAATAACCGGATTTCACGGCACGGTCCATTTCCTCCTGTGTTTTACCCATTCCAAGTCGCAAACCATGATTGATGCAAGGAGCATACGCGATGATGATAGCAGGGCCGTGGTAGCTTTCGGCTTCTTTCACGGCTCTGAAGAGCTGACTGTTGTTTGCGCCCATAGCCACCTGGGCCACGTATACATACCCATAAGTCATTGCCATGGCCCCAAGGTCTTTTTTACGAACTTTTTTGCCGGAAGCAGCAAATTTTGCAACCGCTCCCACAGGAGTTGATTTGGAAGATTGTCCTCCTGTATTTGAATAAACCTCAGTATCCAGCACAAGAATATTAATATCTTCCCCGGAGGCCAATACATGATCCAGCCCTCCATACCCGATATCATAAGCCCATCCATCGCCGCCAATAACCCAGATCGATTTTTTAACCAGATATTGTTTCAGGTCCAATAAATCCTTAGCCAGCGGGTGTGTTTCCTTTTCCAGCAATGGCAATAATTTACGGGTAGCTTCACCGGAGAGCCCGGCGTCATTTTTTCCTTCAATCCAATCAGCCATCACCGCAAGGGTATCCTTACCCATCATATTTTCCCTGATCGCTTCCCGCATCTTCAGGGCAATCCGTTTTCTGAGGTGAGTAATTCCGACCGCCATCCCAAAACCGTATTCCGCATTGTCTTCGAACAGGGAGTTAGCCCAGGCAGGGCCCCGTCCCTCCTGGTTAGCCCGATACGGGGTGTAAGGAGCTGTTCCCCCGTAAATAGAGGAACATCCGGTAGCGTTGGAGATCATCATCCGCTCGCCATAAAGCTGAGTGATCAGTTTCAAATAGGGGGTTTCACCACATCCGGCACAAGCACCTGAAAACTCGAACAAAGGTTGTGCAAACTGACTATTCTTGAATGTTTTAAAACGATCAACCAGATTCATTTTGTAAGATACGTGATCAATCAGGTAATTCCAGTTTGGAACTTCTGGTAATTGGCTTTCAAAGGTCCGGAATTCGAGTGCCTTTGTTTTAGCCGGACATACATCGATGCAATTTCCACAACCGGTACAGTCAAGCACACTAACCTGTATTCTGAACTGTAGCCCGGCAAGTTCTTTTCCAATAGCGTCAAGAGTGGCCATATCAGAAGGGGACTTCTTCTTTTCATCAGAATCCAGCAGAAATGGTCTGATCGCTGCATGAGGACACACGTAGGCACATTGGTTGCACTGGATACAATTACCGGAAATCCAAAGAGGAACATTAACGGCCACCCCGCGTTTTTCCAGTTGGGTGGTTCCTGACGGGAAGGTACCATCTTCACGGCCAACAAATGCACTTACCGGAATGTCGTCTCCTCTGAACTGGTTCACCGGTTCAAAGATCTCTTGAACAAAATTATTGGCAAGAGGATCTTTTTCTACCGGTTTAATCTCAATTTCAGCCCATTCGGTCGGTACTTCGATTTTTTCCACCTCTCCTCCCCGGTCGAGGGCAGCATAATTCATTTTTACAATTTCTTCCCCTTTTCGTCCATACGTTTTTTTAATCGCCTTTTTCATGGCATCGAGAGCGACTTCATAGGGTATTACATTGGATACTTTGAAAAAGGCCGATTGCATGATCGAATTGGTACGATTTCCCAAACCAATCTCCTCGGCAATGACTGTGGCATTGATGATGTAGAAATTGATCTTATGTTCTGCCAGATATTTCTTCATGTGGTCTGGCAACCGGTTTTTGGTTTCTTCGGCATCCCAGATGCTGTTCAACAGAAAGGAGCCTCCATCTTTCAACCCTTTGAGCAAAGGATATTTTTCGAGGTATGCCGGGACATGGCAGGCAACAAAATCGGGGGTATTTACCAGGTATGTTGACCGGATTGGCTGATCTCCGAAACGGAGGTGTGATACGGTTACCCCTCCCGATTTTTTAGAATCGTAGGCAAAATAGGCCTGGGCGTATTTATCGGTATGATCAGCAATGATCTTTATGCTGTTCTTATTGGCGCCTACAGTTCCATCGGATCCTATTCCCCAGAATTTACCGGAGAAGGTTCCTTTGGGCTGGATGCTCACCTCCGGAAGGAGGGGTAAGGAATGAAATGTTACGTCATCAATAATCCCGATGGTAAAATGATTTTTAGGTTCTTTCTGTTTCAGGTTTTCAAAAACCGATATAATCTGAGAGGGGGTGGTATCCTTTGAACTGAGCCCGTATCGTCCGTTAATGATCATCGGACGGTCCTGCCTGTCAAAAAACAGATCCCTGATATCAAGGTATAGGGGGTCTCCATTTGCGCCCGGTTCTTTAGCCCGGTCCATCACGGCAATCCGTTTTACAGAATCCGGAAGAACATCGAAGAAATATTTTTCAGAAAAGGGTCTGTACAAATGAACAATGATCAGTCCGACTTTTTCTCCCTTGGCAACCAGGTAATCAATTACCTCTTTGGACGTTTCTGTTACGGAACCCATAGCAACGATAATATGTTCGGCATCCGGGGCTCCATAATATACAAACGGGTGATATTCCCGGCCTGTTAGTTTGAAGATCTCCTGCATATAGTTTTCTACGATATCAGGAACCGGAGTATAAAACCGGTTGATCGACTCTTTTGCCTGGAAGAAGATATCCGGATTTTGGGCTGTACCGCGGGTTACGGGATGTTCAGGATTAAGTGCATTGTTTCTGAACCGTTGCAGGGCTTCATAATCGATCAAAGGGGCCATATCTTCATTGGTAAATGCTTCGATCTTTTGAATTTCATGTGAGGATCTGAATCCATCAAAGAAATGAAGAAACGGAAGTCTCGATTTGATCGCGCTCAGATGGGCCACCCCCGCAAGATCCATGATCTCCTGGATGCTTCCACTGGCTAACATGGCAAACCCGGTTTGACGGGTAGCATAAACATCCGAGTGATCGCCAAATATCGAAAGTGCATGTGCTGCAACCGAACGGGCACTTACGTGGAAGACACCCGGCAACAATTCTGCGGCGATTTTATACATGTTCGGGATCATTAGTAATAATCCCTGGGAGGCGGTAAATGTGGTTGTTAAAACACCCGATTGCAGGGAACCATGAACCGCTCCGGCAGCTCCGGCTTCCGATTGCATTTCAACCACTTTCACTTCATCCCCGAAAATATTCTTCCGCCCAAAAGCAGCCCATTCATCTACGTTTTCCGCCATGTTTGAGGAGGGAGTAATCGGATAAATCGCAGCTACCTCGCTAAACATATATGCCATATGGGAAGCGGCCTGATTTCCATCACACGTTAAAAAATTTTTTGGTTTCATAATATATTGATTATTAGTTTTTTAAAGGCCTTTTTGTGAAATAATTAACAACGTGCAAAGGTAAGGTTTCTTTTAGAAAAATCCAATCTATTGCCTGAATTTCATTAAAATCAAGCGTTAGATTCATGTGATCAGCTACGTAGGTAAGAGGCTCCGTTGATATCGAGGATACACCCTGTCAAATATTCATTTCCTTCAGCAGCAAGCATCAGGATAGCGTTTGCGATTTCCTGTGGCTGAGCGATCCTGTTTAGTGGACTCTGATTTATTATCTCTTCCCTACGTTCGGCTTTCAGGCAAGGCGCAGACATATCGGTTTCAACAAACCCAGGAGCCAGGGTATAAACATAAATACCGTATTTGGCGATCGCCTTTGCCATGCTCTGCCCGGTAGCATTGAGGCCTGCTTTACTTGCGCCATAAGCCCAGGCATCAGGTTCTCCTCTAAATGCCCCGCGGGAGGTTATATTTACGATCCTTCCGCCACCGGTCTTCTTCATCTCACGAGCTACCAGATTTGACAATATTGCCGGACCTGTCAGATTAACCCGGATAGTCTCATCCCAATAGTTCATAAATTCATTAAAATCCATTCCAATCATATCCTTCTCTTCATAGATTCCTGCATTGTTCACCAGGATATCAATCCGGTTATAGCGGGATATCACCTGTGTCACCATTGTTACCAGGTCGTCTGTTATTGCCAGATCGGCTTGTGCAATTGAATGGTCAATTCCTTGAAGGGAGTTCAAAACATACGTGGCTGCTTGTTTATTCTGATGATAATGAATGATAACCGTCGCCCCGGATCCTGCAAAGGCTTGCGCTGCAGCTTTCCCGATGCCTCTGGATGCACCGGTAATAAGCACGATTTTCTGATTAAAAGATATTTCCATGATATTAAATAAACTTCCCCAAAATCTTTTTCAACGTCTCATAATCGTTGGCTACCTGAAATTCAGGATAATCGTTGATCACATTTTGGGGAGGACGAAACAGGATCCCTATATCGGCTTGCTTGAGCATACTGATGTCGTTGTATGAATCTCCCATAGCAATCACCTGGTATTTCAGGCTTTGCAGCGCTTCAGTGGTTCTTCTTTTCGGATCAGGTTGTCGGAGTTTATACTTAATGATCCGGTTGGTTTCATCCATTTCCAGGTTATGACAAAAGAGGGTGGGGCGTCCCAACTGTTTCAGTAACGGATCAGCAAATTGACGAAAGGTATCAGAAACGACAATCAACTGAGTCCGTTCCCTGATCCATTCTATCAGTTCGATAGCTCCTGGTAAGGGGCGGATCTGTGCGATCACCTCCTGGATATCATGGAGCTTTAGTCCATACTTGTTCAGAATTTTCAACCGCCCTTTCATCAATACATCATAATCGGGTTCATCGCGGGTAGTTCTGCGAAGTTCTGCAATACCTGTTTTATCAGCAACATTGATCCATACTTCCGGAACAA
>JAFGNY010000026.1 GCA_016926765.1 Bacteroidales bacterium
TCTTCCTTCAGGACAAGAAAGAGATCGGCAACTATCTCTATATGGATGTTTTCATCAATGTCAAGATCCAGCGGGCACGCCTTTTTGTTGCATACACACACTTCAACTCCAGCTTCATGGGACGGAGTTATTTCATGGTTCCCAGTTACCCAATGCAAGATGCGGCTTTCAAATTCGGAGTCAGCTGGCGGTTTCATGATTAATCCGAATGATACAATTGGCTCTTCCGAAAGTATCCTGACAGATGAAATTTTCCTTGTAATTAATCGAGAAGCTTGAAAATTCTCCTATATTTGTGAATGATACTAAAATTCTTCTCCGATGGCCCCCTCCTATCCAAAAGAAAATAGCACGTTAAAAGTTCTGATTGTTGATGATAATGATTCCAATATCGCGACAATTAAAGGGCTTCTTAAATTTGAAGGCTATACGATCCTGACAGCCACCAACGGAACCATGGCGCTTGAACTGGCAGAATCGGCTGTCCCTGACCTGATCCTGCTGGATGTAAAAATGCCTGGAATGGATGGGTTTGAAGTTTGCCGACGGTTAAAATCGAGCAAAGAGACCTATCAGATTCCGATTATCTTCCTCACTGTGCTAAGTCAAACCAGTGATATTGTTAAAGGTCTTGAAATCGGGGCTGAAGACTATGTTTCGAAACCATTTAAACCTGCTGAACTTCTTGCCAGGGTAAGGGTTCATCTTCAGCTGAAAGAGGCAAAGGATGAATTGAGAAGAAATAACCTGGAACTTGAAGCCAAGAACGACGAACTATCACTCCTTAATGCCACAAAAGACAAGTTACTCTCTATCATCAGCCATGATCTTAAAGCTCCGATGGGAACCCTGAAAGAGATCCTTGATTTTATTATGACCAACTATGATGATCTGGATCATCAGAAACTCCATGAATCGCTGGAAAATATCCGAGACAGTATTGAATCATCCTATACCCTTGTTGAAAACCTCCTCTTCTGGGCACGCAACCAGCGGGGCGATATGCTCTTTCAACCGAAAATGAATAGTATTAAAAAGATCGTGGACGATTCCATCAAACTGATGACTGCCAGCGCAGCAGCAAAAAAAATCCATCTTCTAAGTGAAATTCAGGCTGATGAACCTGCCTTCTTTGATTCCAATATGCTTAGCGTGGTGATGCGGAACCTGACCAATAACGCCATCAAATTTACACGTGAAGGGGGCCATGTCTCCATCAGCGTGAAGAAGGCCAGTGAGGATCCTGAAAATTCGATCCTGATCGAGGTGAAAGATGACGGTGTTGGGATGAGTCATGAAGATGCCCGGATGATATTTAAAAACGGTGCGTTTACTTCCCCTTCTATTTCAGGTTACGGGCAGGGAAGCGGTCTCGGGCTGAAGCTTTGCCGTGAATTCGTTGAAAAAAACGGAGGAAAGATCTGGGCAGAAAGCAGTCCCGGGAAAGGGAGTACATTCAGGTTTACCCTGCAGAGGAAAGAGTGTTGACAGTTCGCTGTTCGCTGTTCGCTATTCGCTATTCGCTATTCGCTATTCGTTATTCGCTGTTCGCTGTTCGCTTTTCGGATTTCCGTCTTATCTCTTACTTCTTACCTCTTCCCTATCTTAAAAACCCACGCATAGTTACACGGCGGATTGTTTCGCCATGAACGGGGGATCTCTATCCGGAAGCCTGTTCCTTCAGGATGCCAACTGACCACTTCCTCTTTCCCCAACAAGCGGATCACTGATCCTGAAGAGGGTTGAAACCCATCGGCAAAAACACTTCCCGGCATTTCCTGCTCCGCCTCGTCTGCCAGGTAGATCATGTAGACCGTCCCATCAGGCAGGGAGGTGAACCGGAGTTGATTACAAGCGTATGGATAGAGAGGGCGGGAACCATAGATCGCCTCTCCATTCAGCTTCATCCATTCGCCGATCTCATGGAGACGGCTGTAAGCGGTATCGCTCCATTGCCCGTCGGGCCCCGGGCCGATATTGAGCAGGTAATTCCCCCCCTTTGAAACGATCTCTACCAGGTTATCGATCAACAGTCGGGTTGGCTTATACGTATCGTTGGGAACAAACGACCACGAGGAGGCCATGGTCATGCAGGTCTCCCAGGGGTAATCAAGAACCTCGCCGGGAATATGCTGTTCAGGTGTTCGGTAATTCTCGAATTTTCCTCCAACCGCACGGTCAACAACGATCAGTCCTGGCTGATGGCTCCGGGCCATGGCCACAATTCCTGGCATGTCGATATCCTGACCATTCTGCGGACAAACCCATCCCCCGTCGAGCCAAAGGATATCCACCTGCCCGTAACCGCTCACCAGTTCCTCAATCTGGTTAAAGGTAAAACGGCAGAAAGCATTCCATCTTTCCGGATAGTTCTCAATACTATAATTGACATTCCGGTCGGGCGTAGCCCACTCTTCCGCCCAGTAATCATTGGAATGCCAGTCAGGTTTCGAAAAATAAGCGCCCGTCCAGAATCCCTGTGCCCGGAAAGCATCAAAGATCTCTTTCGTTACATTCGCCATGGGATTCAATGAGAACGGGCATCCGGCATCCGTGATGGAGTAATCTGTTTGTTTCGTGTCAAACATGCAAAAGCCATCATGATGTTTGGCAGTAAACACAACATACTTCATTCCGGCATCTTTTGCTGCTCTCGCCCATTTTTCGGGATTGAACTGCACCGGATTGAAAGAATTCTTCAGTTTTGTGTACGTTCGGCAATAATCCACGTAGTTTTTCATGTTCCGCCTGCACCACGGTTCATCTTCCGAACAAATCGACCACGACTCAACGACTCCCCACTGGCTGTAAGGACCCCAGTGCATCAACA
>JAFGNY010000186.1 GCA_016926765.1 Bacteroidales bacterium
CTACTTCTCCAAGCGTGTCGGTGCAAATTATAAGATATTTAACTTTTTTAAATTCCGGTCAATGTATCCGGATGCCGATAAACGGCTGAAAGAGGTCGCGCACTTAAACCAATACATCACTGATACAGTGGAAGAAAGTTGTTCGGAATGTGCCAAATTGCCTGAAGGAGAACACTGTTCTCCCATGGTCTATTATGATGGTGAAGAGATTTGCGAACGGTTGGCGAACAAACGAAAAAGTGCCCGGAAAGCATTTCTCAAGATTGTGGATGATCCCAGGATTACAAAGGTTGGAAAGATTATCCGGAGAACAAGTATTGATGAGCTACCTCAGCTCTTCAATGTACTGAAAGGGGATATGTCGATTGTGGGAAATCGTCCTCTTCCTTTAAATGAGGCGGAAGCTCTCACTAAAAAGAAATGGAGCCGCAGGTTCAAAGCCTCTTCCGGATTGACGGGCCTGTGGCAGATAAAAAAACGAGGTAAAGGGGGAACCATGTCAGAAGAGGAGCGATTTACTCTGGATAACTATTATGCAGAACACAATTCGTTCTGGGGTGATATCGGAATCATCCTCAAGACGTTTGGAGCCCTCTTTCAAAAAGAAAATGTTTAATTATACCCAGGGTGAAAGGGATCAGAATTAAAATCATCGGGTTACTGTTTGTGTGCCTGACTACCACAATTTTCTTAGCCGGACAAACAAAGGATACCCTGTTCGTTTTCAACCCGATTGTTGATGATATTACATTGCGTATTCCTCCCCTGGATGATCTCATCGACTCTGCCATCGTGCATTCTCCCAGTGTTGCTTTCGTGGATGCTGAAATCTATATCCGTAAATATGGGATCCGATCGGCCCGCCGCGATGTCATGCAGAACTTCTATCTGGATGCGGGAATGGGTCTTGATTACCTCAACGGGTATACCAATTCCCAGGCAAATGTCGGCAACCCGACCGAAGTACTTACCTGGCAGGACAACTCGGCCTATGCCCTTGGAATCAGTATCCGGATGCCACTTGATGACCTGATGGACCGAAGGAACCGGATCAAATCAGCCACCAAATACATGGAACAGGCCTTTTCAGAGCGTGAAATTCAGATCAAAATCATTCGCCGCCAGATTATCGAACAATATAACCGACTGATTATCAATCAGAAAATTCTTAAAATAGCCAATGATAATCAGATATTTATGTCATTACAGATGGCGTTGGCGGAGAGAGAATTCCTGAACGGACAGCTTAGTCTGTATGAGCTGGCCAGGTTAAACGAGATGAACCGAAAAGCGGTGACTGACTTCGAGCAATCCCGTAACGAATTTTACAACGCATACATGATTTTACAGGAAATTGTCGGAATAAAATTTAACGTCATAAACAACATCGAGTAGTGAAGCTGATACACCTCATAAAGCTACTGCAAAGATATATCCTCCTGATCATATTGGTGCCCTTGTTTCTGGCGGCAATTGTATATCTCTTTACCCGCAAACAGGCAAGGAATTACCAGTCGGAAACCACCATCTATACCGGGATCACCTCCGGTTATTCAGTTCAACAGGAGACCCGCGTGGATCTTTTTGCAAGCAATACTGCGTACGATAACCTGATTAATCTGATCAAGTCAAGACGTACCATGGAGGAGGTATCAGTTCGCTTGCTGGTCCAGCATCTCATGCTGGATCATTACGATCCCAAATATATCCAGCAGGAAAATTTCGAAGAACTACTGGCTGAGGTGCCTCCTGATGTGATTCAGATCGTCAGGAAATACAAGCGGAACCAGAAACAACAGCAGCAATATTACCGTCCTCCCCAGAAAACATCTTATCTTGACGAGGACAACAGCGGGAATCCTTCTGCCTCCCCTACTGTCAGAGATGCCGGCTACCAGAATGATACTCCTGATCAAACCTCCCAGGATTACCACATAGTCGGACGAGGGGAAACCATGTATGCCATTGCGAAGAAATACAGGGTAAGTATCGAAGAGTTGATGAGCCTGAACGACCTTGAATCGTATGAACTCTCTACGGGCCAACGGATTCGTATCAGCAGCATTAGTTTGCCATCCTCCACACAGGACTACCCATATCCAGCACCTTCCAGGCAAGCAGGATACGATACCACCTTCGGTGATGATTATGAACGCGAAGTAGATACGACACCTCTGATTACCAAGCGCTGGATCAGTACCGAACCATCAGCGCATCAGGAGTTATGGGATACTACTACCCCTTATGAACGGTGCGTCAGGGAGTTGATGAACTATGGGAATTCAAATGACTACAACTACATCTATAAACTCTGGAACTCCGACAATAAATTTTATAGCATTGAAGCGCTAAATGCAACTACCGTCACACGGATCCAGAATAGTGACCTGGTTACGATTCAATATGTCAACCCCGATCCCGGAATATGCCAGCAGACCCTGATCATTCTCACACAGGTATTTATCCGAAGTTATAAGGAACTCCGTCAGCATCAGACAGATGCCGTGGTCGCTTATTTCAAAAAACAACTTGAGGAGGCGATGCGACGGCTTCAGAAGGCCGAATATGACCTCTTGACCTTCAATGAGAAAAATAAAATCATTAACTACTACGAGCAAACAAAGGCTATTGCCGGAATGAAGGAAGAGCTGGATCAGCAATACTCAGATGCCCAGATTGCGTATGCCTCTGCCGATGCTGCTATCAAAATCATCGAGAAAAAACTCGAATCCCACGCCAAACTCACACTGAATACCAACGCTATAATTGAACTGCGAACCGAACTGGCTACTGTGACCATGCAGATTGTCAATATCGAAATTGACCTTGGGAACGACTCAGCAACCCTCAACCTGCTGGAATCGCTTAAAGAGCATGCAGAGTATCTCAAGAAGCAAATCCGGACACATCTTGATGCCCTTTATGTCATTAATAATAGTGTGGAAGGCCTCCCGGTAGCAGATCTTTTAAATGCCTGGCTAACCAATGTCATCGCTTACGAAGAGAGTAAAGCTGCTTTCAGGGTACTGACCGAGAGAAGAAAACAATTCCAGCGTTATTACGAAATCTTCGCTCCCTTAGGCGCCGAAATGAAACGGATTGAACGGCTGATCGGGGTGACAGAGAGCGAATTCCTCCAACTGCTCCATGACCTGAACCTGGCAAAACTCCGTCAGCAGGATGACGAGATGTCTACGAATATCAAAGTGGTAGACCCCCCGTACTTTCCGCTTAAGCCATTGAAATCCAAAGCAATGTTCCTCGTTATCGTGGCTGCATTTATTGGTCTGATCCTCATCCTTGCGATCCTGATCGCTATGGAATACTTCGATACCACAATCAAAACGATGGAACGGGCCGAGCGAATCATCGGACTGAAAGTGGCAGGCCTCTATCCCCGCATCTCACGAAAGTTGCAATCGGCCGATATGGAATTCATTGTGCCCCGACTGGTAGAGATGATGGCTCAGAATATCTCACTTGCTGTGAAAGAGAAAAAAGAAGAGAATAAAAAACCTATTATGGTCCTCTTCTTCAGTATGCTGGATGCAGAAGGGAAAACGACGGTTGGAAGGGAACTATGCAATAAACTCCAATCGTTCGGAGAAAGAGTACTTTACCTGAATTATTATCGCGTCGACCCTGAAAGCACTGCCCCCTATTTTGAAGATCCTTCCCAACCCGGAATAACCGAAGCGGAAATTCAGTATGAGATCAGGAATACCTATTTTGAAACTGAGAACCTTGAAGAGCTGATTCCTGGCTTCGATATATATAAACAGGCTGAATACGATTTTATCTTCGTTGAGATCCCCTCTCTGATCAACCATCCTTATCCCATTGAATTTGTCCATCTCTTCGACCTCTCGCTTCTGGTTGTTAGAGCTAACCGTTCCTGGAAAGAGGCTGACATCGTCTTATTGGATGCATACAAACCATTGTGCAAACAAGAGCCCCAAATCATCCTGAACGGAGTAGAACTCTATTTCCTGGATTCCGTTTTCGGAGAAGTCCCGAAACCCAGGTCGGAGTTTCGGCGTATGATAACCAGAGTACTTCTTTTCCGTTTCAGGGAAAAGAGTAGGGTCTGATTTTCACGCACAACCTTGTATCCGAAATATGTTCGATGCGTTAAGGAAAATAATCAAAGATAAAAATTTCCTTTCCCTGATGGGGAATGCCATTACGGCAGCCCTTGGATTCATGACTTTTTTCGTCCTTGTCAGAAGCCTGGAACAAGATCCGTTTGGCGAGTGGGTGCTTTTTATCACTGCCGCCACCCTGGTAGATCTTCTCCGGTTTGGAATAACACGTGTCGCATTGACACGGTTCCTGTCAGGAGCCAACTCCGAGGAGCGAAAAAACTACATCGGTTCCAGCTGGCTGATCGGATTGATGAGTATCGCCATCATGGCTGTTCTTCTCTACTCCCTGGTGTTCCTATTTCCTCAGACCATTAAAACTTCTGGTTTTAACCTCTTTTTTATCTGGTATGTACCCCTGGCGCTTTCCAACCTCCCCTGGGGTAATGCTACTTCAATCCTCCAGGCCGATGAAGAATTTGATAAAATTCTGTTGATCCGCTTCGTCAATACTGGCAGCTTCCTGCTCTTCCTGGTTTTAAATTATTACCTGTGGAAGGTGAGTGTCGAATGGGTCGTCATTTGGAACATCATCACTAATATCCTGACCTCTCTCCTTTGTTCGGCATTTAACTGGGATGGGTCAAAGTACATCTTCCATGCAAAACGCGAAACGACCAAGATAACCCTCAATTTCGGCAAATATTCGATGGGAACTTCCATCGGAAGCAGCCTGCTTAAAAGCGCCGACTCATTTATCATCGGACTGAGCCCTTTTTTGGGAACAACCGGTGTTGCGCTTTATAGTATCCCGATAAAATTTACCGAAGCCGTTGAGATTATCATCCGAAGCTTTGGAGCTACCTCCTTCCCGAAATTATCCAAATTCAGCATTGAAGGAAATATCCATGAGTTCCGCAGGGTGTTTTACCAATACGCAGGATTTCTCACCTACCTCCTGATCCCGATTGCTATTGTGAGTGCTATTTTCGCCAAGGAATTTGTCATCCTGTTAGGAGGAAAACAATACAAAGATGTAGCAGACGGACTGGCAATCATCATGCAGATGTTTGTCATCTTTTCCCTGCTGCTGCCCATCGACCGGTTTACGGGAATTGGATTGGATGCAATCAATAAGCCCGATAAAAATTTTTATAAAACCCTGATAATGACATCCACCAATATTGTTGGGGATGTGATCGCTGTATTTCTTTTACATTGGCTCTTTCCCGAATTAAGTATGATTACTATCCTGATTTTCATCTCAATCGGATCCATCGGATTTGAAATTATCGGGGTACTTTTCGGCATTTATTACCTGAACAAAGAGATTCCACTCAGATTTTTCACTATTTTTACAGAAGGGTTAGTAGTGTATAAAGATCTGTATGAAAAAGCATTAACCTTTTTTAAAAAAATAACAACCTAACGAATTCAGGAGACGACTCCGATAGTTTCAGGATATGCAGGATCCATTCGCGATAAAGACAGGAGCCTCGAGGATATCTTATCCGTTGGTTTATTTATTATTGTTTGCTTCCCTGATTGGAATCGGATATTTTATTGCAGATCAGGGAATTCTTGCTGTTGCTGCTTTCCTGGTTCTTCCTTTTGGATTTTTCTTTCTTGTTAAAGTTTTTGAGAATCCTGTGTTTTGTTTCTTTTCCGTTTATGTTGCGAATTTCATCGTGCTGGGTTTAAACAGATACATGCTCGACGCTCCATTCGGACTTATTGTTGATGGCCTCTTGGCACTGACATACATCTCTGTTATCTTCCACTTCTTTTACCAGAAAATCGATTGGAAAAAGCTCAATAACATGGTGGTTATTGCTGCAGTAATCTGGGCTGTCTATGGGATTATGGAAGTGGTGAATCCTATTGTGGTAAGCCGTTCAGCCTGGTTCTACAGCGCACGCGGTATTAGTTTCTATATGCTCCTGACTGTTATCCTGGTCTTTTTATTACTTGATAAATACAAGTATTTCAAAGCATTCCTGTATATGTGGGCGTTCTTTGAGATCGCTGGTTCACTGAAGGCAATGGTTCAGATTTATGTCGGGCTGGACCCTTATGAACAGTATTGGCTCAATGTGATCGGGTATTCAACGCACATGTTATTCGGACAACTTCGCGCGTTCTCCTTCTTCAGTGACGCCGGTCAGTTTGGTGCCAGCCAGGCCCATATGTCGATGGTTGCTGCCATTATTTTTATCACTACAAAAAGCAACAAGGAGAGGATTTTCTTCGGGCTTGCAACGGTCCTCTGTTTCTGGGGGATGATTCTTTCCGGAACCCGGGGTGTTTGGGGTGTGCTTGGGGGCGCCGGAGCTTTTTACCTGGCTACGACCCGAAACTACAGACTATTTACAATTGGCGTCATTGCAGGCGTTCTCGTCTTCTCATTTTTCAGATATACATACATTGGTCAGGGGATCTATTTTATTAACCGCATGCGGACAGCCTTTGATCCCAAAAACCCCTCCCTGGTGATCCGTATGGAGAACCGGGCTAAACTGCGGCCTTATCTGGCTACAAGACCTTTTGGAGGGGGGATTGGCAATGCCGGAAAAAAAGCGCTTCGATTTGCTCCCAATGCCTTCTTATCCAATATTGCAACAGACAGCTGGTATGTGGAAATCTGGGCTGAACAGGGCGTTGTCGGGTTAGCCCTCCATCTTGCTCTTGTTGGAATGATTCTGATCAAAGGAGCCTATATCTCCATGTTTCGTGTACGAGATCCGGCCTTGCAGGGAAAGATGCTTGCTGTCCTTAGCGGCATCTTCGGGATCATGATTTCAAGTTACGGGAATGGCGTTTTCGGACAAATGCCCACCGGTATTCTCATCTATTCCTGTATGGCATTTGCGTTCATGGCCCCACAGTTTGATAAGGAGATCCAAGCAGCAAAATTGAACAAAAACCTATCGTTAACGAAGTCCTAATTCACCAGATATGACAAAAATATTGGGGATATCTTCTTTCTACCATGATTCAGCAGCGGCCATTGTGGAAAATGGCAAGGTACTTGCCGCCGCACAGGAAGAACGATTCACACGTAAAAAACACACCCCTGATTTTCCGGTAAAAGCCATCAACTTTTGCCTTGAATATACCGGTTTCACACTGGACGAACTGGATGCAGTCGTATTCTATGACAAACCCTTGCTGAAGTTCGAAAGATTGCTTGAGACCTACTATGCCTTTGCACCTGACGGATTAGCATCCTTCCTGACGGCTATCCCTGTCTGGATCAAAGAGAAGATATTCCTTAAAAAAATCATCTACGATTCGCTTCGTGAAGTACAGACATACGATAAAAAGAGGATGAGGTTGCTCTTCCCCGAACACCATTTATCCCATGCAGCCAGCGCATTTTATCCATCCC
>JAFGNY010000187.1 GCA_016926765.1 Bacteroidales bacterium
TATTGAGATCATTATCGAACCGAAAATGTCGTTCGGCACGGCGCATCATGAAACAACCTCCCTGATGGTCGAAGCGCTCCTTGAAGAAGATCTCACCGGGAAGGCAGTGCTTGATATGGGCTGCGGAACCGGGGTACTTGCCATCCTCGCTTCCAGGATGGGAGCAGGGAAAGTGGTTGCGATTGATGTGGACGAACGGGCAGTGGAAAATGCAAGGGAAAATTTTGAGAAAAATCATGCCACGGATGGCATCGTGGTTCAAGGAGACGATTCTGCTATTCCGGAAGAGCAGTTTGATGTGATCCTGGCGAATATCAACCTGAACACCCTGATCAAACAGATGCCAGCCTATGCAGGTGCATTGGGAGCCGGCGGGATCCTGTTCCTGAGTGGTTTTTATCTGGAAGATCTCACTGTGATTGAGGAGTGTGCTGCCCGACTGAACCTGGGAAGATCCGGTATCCGCAAGAAAAACAACTGGATTGTAGCTAAATTCGTCAGATGAAAAGATTTAACGGCATCCGGATCGTTGCTGCCTTTCTTCTCACCGGAATGGTTTTCTTCGTTAATGCCCAGCAACTGAAAAGTTTCTCAGGTGATTCCACCAAATTCATTGGAGAGCTGAATCAACTCTTCTCCAACCTCAGTAAAAGTGACCATAAGATTGTCGAAGAGGCCCTGATTCCATTTATCCAGCATTGGGAAGCGGAACACTTTTCTCCTGCCAAGAAACAAGCCATCTATACGGTATGTAATAAGATGCTGAAAAAACGGATGCGGTCTTTCCCCGATTTTTATGAATACCTGGTTGCGTTGAATCTTTCCTGTGAGAAAACGATTTCCGACCCCCGGTTTTTCGACTGGACAGCTATCCTGAACCATCTGGCCGAAGAAAAGTACACCCGTCATTTTCTGGCATTCATAGAGTTCAGTATCCATCTCTTCAGGGAAGAGATGCTTTATCATTCGGCATCTGCTGCCTGGAAACTGATCCAGCCAAATTACCGTTTCCGGTACGATTCTGTGCCCGTGATCGAGGTACGCCCTACCGATATCATCTGCTATTCCAATCGCGACAGTCTGACGATCTTTCACACGCAGGGGTTCTATTTTCCCCTGGATACACGATGGGAAGGCTATGGCGGAAAGATCGACTGGCAACGGGCAGGCCTCGATCCTGCCAAGGTCTTTGCACTCCTCGGCAACTATGAGATCCAGATGAAATTCTCAAAATATGAGGCCGACTCGGTTGAATTTTATAACAAGGATTACCTCCCGGCTCCGTTGTCTGGGCGGGTTATTGACAAAATTCAGGCGGATGTGGACGAAGAGAAGGCTTCCTATCCCCGGTTTTATTCGTACGAGGGCTTGATAGGGATCCAGGATATCTTTAACAATGTCGACTACATGGGTGGTTTCGCGATGGAGGGGATCAAGGTTGTCGGTTTCGGGCTGAAAGAGAGGGATGCAGAACTGGTGTTCAAACGGGATGGCAAAGAGTTTGTGACCGCCCGCTCCAGGACCTTCATCATCCGGCCCGACAGGATCAACTCCAGCGATGCGGCCGTGACGATTCATCACGATCAGGACTCGATCTATCATCCCGGGCTGGTATTCAAATACCTGGATAAAAAGAAGGAATTGTCATTGAATAAGGATGAGCGAATTACCCTGATCACTCCATGGTTTGATACTTATCACAAGATTGAAATTTACAGTGAAGCACTTTTCTGGAATACCAATGAACCCAGGATCAATTTTGAAGCGATGCAGGGTCCCGGGAGTTCCAGCAAGGCTACGTTCGAATCCAGTAATTACTACTCTCTCCAGCGGTATGAAAAACTTCAGGGCATCGATGTGCTGAATCCCCTCCAGGTCATCAAGATGTTCACTGAAAAGAGGGATTCGAGGGAATTTACTTTATGGGAACTGGTTGAGTACTGGAGGATGCCCCCAGCCCAGGTTGAAGCCCAGCTGCTCTTGCTGAGTACCAAGGGGTTCCTGATCTATGATCAGGATGATAAAACTGCAGTTGTAAAAGATAAGCTGATCCACTATGTGAATGCAAACCAGATGAAGACCGACTATGATGAAATCGTCTTCTCGTCGGAAGTGGAAGGGAAAAGCAATGCCGTGCTGAACCTCGATAACTTTGACCTGAAAATCCAGGGAATTCCCGGAGTGTTCCTTTCGGATTCACAACATGTTTATGTTGAACCACGTAACCAGGAACTGATCCTGAAGGAGAACCGCAATTTTCTCTTTTCAGGAAAGGTGGAAGCCGGCCTGTTTGATTTTTACGGGGATAGCTGTTCATTCGATTACGAAAAATTCCGATTGAATCTTCCAGCGATCGACACGCTGGAATTTTACGTGATCAGCCGGAAGATTGACCCTGTAACCGGACGGTATCCGATGAAAAAGGTCCAGACAGCGCTGAACGACCTGAGTGGATTCCTCCTGATCGATGACCCCGGAAACAAGGCTGGATTAAAAGATTTTCCGGAGTACCCTGTTTTTACGAACCAGGATACCGCCCGGGTGAACTGGGAGAAACCCTCGATTCATCACGGTGTATATGATAAAGAACGGTTCTATTTTGAGGTATTCCCGTTTACGCTGACAAGTCTGGACTACATTGACACCGATAGCCTGAAGTTCAACGGACAACTGATCTCGGCAGGGATCTTCCCCGACATTCCCGAGCCACTGAAAGTAAGGCCCGATTTCTCCCTCGGCTTTGAGAAGTATACCGATGCAAACGGCTATCCCGTATATGGCGGGAAGGGAACCTTTGTCTCAAAAGTTGATCTCAGCAACCAGGGATTGCTGGGTGATGGACAGCTCTTTTATCTGAATTCCACCTCCGTTTCGGATCACTTTATTTTTTATCCCGACAGTATGACGGCGCTTGCCCGGGGTTTCCTTGCAACGGAGCAGATTGCTGCAGTTGAATACCCGTCGGTGAATGCCGATAGCGTCAAGGAATTCTGGCTTCCTTACCAGGATTCCTTGAGTATCAGCTCCACCGTAAGGAGCATGGCGATGTACAAGAATGAATCTCTTTTCACCGGAACTCTTGGCCTGACTCCGGGAGGGCTCAGTGGTTCGGGGACCGTGAGAGTTGAAGATGCTGAAATGGATTCCAGGGGATTCAACTTCCAGCAACACACGTTTGATGCCCTGATAGCCGATTTCAGGATTAAATCTTATGACCTGAATGCACTGGCGATCTCCACACAGAACTACCGGACCCATTTCGACTTTGAAGAACGACGGGGTGAGTTTCGCTCAAATCTCGGCATCTCAAAAATGGAGTTTCCGATCAACAAATACATCTGTTCGATGGATCGTTTCGACTGGATGATCGATTATGAAGAGATTGTGCTGACAAACGAAGAGAACCA
>JAFGNY010000188.1 GCA_016926765.1 Bacteroidales bacterium
ATCAGAAAACAAGGGAAGATTGATTGCTCCCGGGAGATGACCTTTTTGAAATTCAGCCGGCGATCTGACATCCACGACATGGATCTCTTCCGTTTTCAACAGAAAATCCTCAATGTCCAGGGTTACGGGCATGGGTGTGGTTTCCGGCAAAAGTACAAAAAAAGAGCAGGAAGATGCCGGATGCCTGATTTTGAAGAAATACCCAAATCTCTAATCGCTTTTCGCTTTTTGCTTTTCGCCAAATCACTATATCGCTACCTTACCCAATCGCCTAATATTTTATATCTTTGCTGTTCACAGTAACATACCACCGATGAGCGATTTCATCCATCACGAGTGTGGCATAGCTCTCGTCAGGTTACGGAAACCCCCTGAATATTATCTTGCCAGGTATGGCACCGCGTTTTACGGACTGAACAAGCTTCACTTACTGATGCAGAAGCAGCACAATCGCGGGCAGGATGGCGCAGGCGTTGCAGCCATTAAATTTGATGTGGATCCCGGGAACAGGTATATCAACCGGATCCGGTCCAATTCATCCACACCAATCAAAGATATCTTCTCGCAGATCGGAAATACAGTGAAAGAGATTGAAGAGAGTTACCCTCAGCGACTCCATGATCCCGGTTGGCTGAAACATCATCTTGAAATGTACGGAGAACTTCTGTTAGGCCATCTTCGCTATGGTACCTTTGGAGGAAATACCGTGGAGAGCCTTCATCCTTTAATCAGGGAGAACAACTGGAAAACAAAAAATCTTGTCCTTGCCGGAAACTTTAATCTTACGAATGTTGATGAACTTTTTCATAAACTGATCGAACTTGGCCAGTGCCCTGTTGAAACTTCAGATACGATCACCATCATGGAGAAGATCGGCCATTTTCTGGATGAAGAGAACGAAGTGTTGTATCAGAAATTTAAACAGGAGGGTTATGAAAAACATCAAATTTCCCAGTTGATCGCACGGGATCTTGATGTCAGAAAAATTCTTCAGAACGCCTCTGCAAGTTGGGACGGCGGGTATGTAATCACGGGGATGATCGGCCATGGAGATGCATTTGTCATGCGGGATCCCAATGGTATCAGGCCGGCATTCTACTATGCTGATGAAGAGGTTGTGGTTGCCGCTTCGGAACGGCCGGCTATTCAGACTGCTTTCAATCTCCCCGTTGATGTGATTCAGGAACTGGCACCCGGTCATGCGTTAAATATTAAACGAGACGGAACATTTGATGAGGTTCGGTTTCAAAGCCCGGGCCCTAAGTTCGCCTGTTCCTTTGAACGGATCTATTTTTCCCGGGGCACTGATCAGGATATCTACAGGGAACGTAAAAAATTAGGTAAATTTTTAACCCCTGCCATCCTCAGAACTGTCAATTATGATTTTGAGAACACGGTCTTTGCTTACATTCCAAATACAGCTATTGATGCCTATTACGGGTTAATCGAGGAGCTTGATCTCTTTTGCGACACCATCAAGCGCGACAGGTTACTGAACCTGAAGAGGGATTGTTCTCCCGAACAGGTTGAGGAGATCCTTACATTAAAGCCTCGGGCAGAGAAGGTGGCAGTAAAAGACATGAAGCTTCGGACATTCATCACCCAGGACAGTCAGCGCGACGACCTGGCTACCCATGTGTATGACATTACCTATGGCAGTATTCTTGCCGGAAGCGACAGTCTTGTGGTTCTTGACGATTCAATCGTCAGGGGGACTACGCTCAAACAAAGTATCATCCGTATTCTGGACCGGCTGGGGCCGAAAAAGATCATTATTGCCTCCTCCGCACCACAGATCAGGTATCCGGATTGCTACGGAATCGACATGGCCAAACTGACAGACTTCATCGCCTTCAAAGCTACCATTGCCTTACTGAAAGAGACACATCAGGAACATATCATCAACGATGTGTATAACCGATGTAAGGAGCAGGAGAAGCTGCCCAAGGAGGAGATTGTCAATTATGTAAAAGAGATCTACAAACCATTTCAAGCCAACCGCATCTCAGAAAAGATTTCAGAACTCCTGACACCTCCCAATTGTCAGGCCCGGGTCGAAATTATCTATCAGACCATCGAAGATCTTCATGAAGCTTGTCCAAATCATCTTGGGGACTGGTACTTCACCGGGAACTATCCGACGCCCGGAGGAAATAAAGTGGTCAATAAATCCTTTATTAATTACATTGAGGGAAGGAATGTAAGGGCTTATTAGCAATCTTAACTTTCCATTGCCTGATAGGCTTGCGAGATCTTTCCCGCGATCTCGTGCAACTCTTCCTGAGAAAATTTCAGCTTTGGCTTTTTAAAATCGATATCGTAGATGGTCTGAAGAGGTACCAGGTGAACATGGGCATGAGGCACTTCCAGCCCAACAACAGCAACACCAATCCGCTTGCAGGGAATGACTTTTTCGATAGCCAACGCTACGTTTTTGGAGAAGACAAAAAGGTCGGCTAAAAGGAGATCAGGGATATTAAAAAGATAATCGATTTCCTCCTTGGGAATAACCAGGGCATGGCCTTTGGCAATGGGATTAATATCAAGAAACGCGAGGAAATGCTCATTTTCAGCTAGTTTGAATGCCGGGATCTCCCCATTGACGATACGTGAAAAAATGCTTGTCATCAGAATCAGTTTTATCGTGAAATCTCAAGAATCTCAAACGAGATCATTCCAGCCGGGATCGGGATATCAACCTTATCTCCGATTGTTTTTCCAAGAATTCCTTTTGCGATAGGAGAATTTACGGAGATTTTAAACTCCTTGACATTAGCTTCATTTTCGGGGACGAGGGTATAGCTTACGCTGAGACCGTTTTTCAGGTTCTTCAATTTTACTTTCGAAAAGATCAGTACTTTTGAGTTGTCCAACTTTGTTTCATCAATCAACCTGGCACTGGTGATCGTCTCCTGAAGCTTTGAGATCCGGAGTTCCAGCATTGATTGCGCCTCTTTAGCCGCGGAATATTCGGCGTTTTCAGATAAATCTCCCTTATCTCTGGCTTCAGCGATCTGTTTCGAAATTCCCGGCCGCTCTACTGCTATCATATGGTGGAGTTCGTCCTTCAATTTCTTTAGACCCTCTGGAGTAAAATAGTTAATTTCCGTCATGGTTTCCAGTTTATCTTGGAATTATAAAAAGGCAAAAGACCCTTGTACAAGGGTCCTTGTGCGCTATGTAAAGATAGGTTTAAAAAACCTAAACTACGATAGTGTTAAAAATTAAGTGTTATTCCTATGTTATGAACTCCTCCAAACGGGTTGGTTGACCGATAGGAGTAATCGATGCCAATTCCGGTTTCCTTCTCTTTATTGAAGGGAACTGATACCGTGAAACCGGCAGAAAGTCCTGTAAATACACTCCCTCTATCAGCGACATTTGACTCGAAAACACCTTGCTGATAGGTATAAGCAGCCCGGATAGAGAGATAATATTTAAGTGCATACTCAAGACCTAAAATGAACTGGTCTCTTGTAAAGGAGTTTGAGTTGAAGTCACCGGCGATGGTGATACGGTTCATTTCTCCGATCAGGAAGTCGTATGAAGCACCGATTCTCAATGTAGCCGGCAATTCGAATTTCTCAGAACGCTGCGATACAGTAAAGAGGTCATTGTCATTCCCATGTCCGGGGATGATCCCACGGAAAGAGAGTCCGTCACCGGTAAACCGCATCGGGGTACCTACATTTTTAAGAGCGACCCC
>JAFGNY010000189.1 GCA_016926765.1 Bacteroidales bacterium
GTCGTTGTCGTGAATTTCCAGCTTCAGCCCCTCTTTCAGCTCTTTGAGGTTGGGTTTGAACAGGGTGACTCCGGAGAAGGAGGAAAAGTTTTTTTGTTTCGGATCTACAGTCACCGGTATCTTCTTGCTTTGAGCCAGCGCAACGACCTTTTTGATCAGTTGGCCGGAGATGACTCCTTTGTCATAATCCTGGAAAATGATGCAATGGATGGGTTCTTTTTCAAGGATCGACTCGATGTTTAAAAGGAGTTCCTGCCGGTCGGGAAATGAAAGGGGGTGGTCCACCTCTTCGTCTACCCGCAACATCTGATGCTGGTTGCCAAAGATCCTGAATTTGGTGGTGGTTACCCGTTCGGAGCTCCGCGTGATGCCATCCTGTCTTATTGATTCATTTGCAAGCAGATCAAGAAATTGGGATCCTTTTTCATCATGACCAATCACAGAACAGAGGATCGGCTCACTTCCCAGAGCTTTCACATTAAGCGCCACATTCGCCGCGCCCCCCATCCGGTTTTCCCTTTTTTTAAGGGCAACGATCGGGATCGGCGCTTCGGGAGAGATCCGGTCGACTTTCCCCCACAGGTAGGAATCGATCATCACATCTCCGATGATCAGGATCTTCAACCGATCGAAATCCCGGAAAAGCTGTGTATACTTCCCTGCTTTCGTCATAAACCGGGGTCAATTTTAAATCTGGTAGTCGGCAACGGTTTTAACATTCGGATTGATCTCGTCGGAAGAGACTTCGCCATCCATCAGCCGGATGATCCTGTGTGCATGGAGCGCAATATCCTCTTCGTGTGTGACCACGATGACGGTGTTGCCCATCCGGTGAATTTCTTCCAGAAGACCCAGGATCTCGATAGAGGTTTTGGAGTCGAGATTTCCGGTAGGTTCATCGGCGAGGATGATGGCCGGATTGTTCACCAGAGCGCGGGCCATGGCAACGCGCTGCCGCTGACCGCCAGAAAGTTCATTGGGTTTATGGGTCATCCGGTCTGCCAGCTTGACCTCTTCCAACACACGGGTTGCCCGTTCGATACGTTTGGATTTGGCCACGCCGGAATAGATCAGAGGCAACATGACATTTTCCAGCGCCGTGGATCTTGGCAGCAAGTTAAAAGTCTGGAATACAAACCCGATCTCCCGGTTCCGGATCTCGGCCAGATGGTTGTCGTCAAGACGCGAAACATCCTGGCCATTAAGATAGTAACTCCCGCTGGTGGCGGTATCGAGACATCCCAGGATGTTCATCATGGTGGATTTTCCGGAGCCCGAAGGCCCCATGATCGCAACAAACTCATTCTTCATCATTACCAGGGAAACGGAGCGAAGCGCCTCCACAATGACCGTACCTATCCTGTAGTTCTTGACAATTTTTTCAAGACGAATGATCTCTTTTTCCATTAGTTATGCAATTCAGATTTATACTTTCCGGATATGAACAAAGGTAATAAATATTTAGAAACGCAGGATAAAATCTTCTTTACTGAGCTCATCCCTGAAAAAGACTATCCCAAGTGCGAAGAGGTCGATACTCACTTTAACGCTGGGGTGCTGCCTGATATTTTCCCATGCCAAACGCATTCCTCTCGACCAGTGAATGTCGTCAAAGACAAAAATCGTATTGTTGTGGATATGGGACAAGCAAGCGTCAAAGTACCTGAGTGTAGCCTCTTTCTTATGGTTTCCGTCAAAGAAGACCAGGTCGACCGTTTCGTGTTGATGAAGAAGTTCGGGCAGCAGGTCATCGAAATTTCCGCAAATTTCATGAATGTTCCCAAGTCCGAGCCGGGAAAAATTATGGGAGGCAATGTGAATGGTATCATTACACCCCTCCATGGTGTAAAGGGTGCAGTTACGATAGCCCATCGCCATGTACATCGAACTGATTCCAAAAGCAGTACCCAGTTCGATAATTGTACGTGGTTTGTAGTGTTTCACCAGTTTGAAAAGCAGTTGTCCTTTTTTCGCACTCACGGAAGATTTCCGGGCGATATCGCGAACCCTGACAAATCGCTGTGAATAAGGAAAAGCAATTGAACGTGCCCCCAAATCAACCCGCTTGATAAACCTGGCTCTCGACAACAGATCTTTTCTGATTTTTTCTATCTGTTCATAATCGTGATAAGGAGTATTGTCATCCAGTACGTATTTGAAAAAATTATAGACAAACGGAGAATGGATGTGGAATTTTGATCGCACTCTAAAAAGATGGAACAGGTATTGAAAGAGGAATTTAAGTTTTTCAATCATTCAGCTATTTGCCTTATTTTTGGCACAAATTTATTAAATGTCAGGTATAAAAGACTATTTCTCCCTGGTTAAGATCAGCCACACGATATTTTCCATGCCGTTTGCTTTGATCGGATTCTTTTTAGCCGTTAGGGAACACAATGGGAATATCGATTATATGATCCTCTTCCTGGTAATTTTATCCGTTTTATTTGCACGAAATGCAGCCATGGGATTTAACAGATACGTTGACAGGGAGTTTGACCGGAAGAATCCACGGACGGCTATCCGTGAAATCCCCCGTGCCATTATCTCTCCACGTTCTGCGCTGCTCTTTGTGATCCTGAACTCCATTTTCTTCATTGCAACTGCCGCATTGATCAATAACCTGTGTCTTTTCCTCTCACCTCTTGCGCTGCTGATCGTTCTGGGCTATAGCTTTACCAAGCGCTTCACCTATCTGAGTCACGTGTTTCTGGGGCTCGGACTCGCCCTGGCGCCAATCGGTGCCTACATTGCTGTAACCGGTCACTTTGATCTCCTTCCGTTGCTTTTTTCGTTTTGTGTTCTATTCTGGGTTGCCGGATTTGACATCCTCTATTCTTTACAGGATATTGAATTTGACCGCGATGAGCGCTTGAAATCGATCCCGGTTTCGATGGGCTCCCGTAATTCTCTGGTCCTCTCTGCTTTTTTTCATCTGGTCGCATTGGTCCTGCTGATACTAGCCGGCATCCTCGGTCCCTTTAACCTGCTATACTGGACAGGACTTGGGATTTTTTCCCTGTTGCTGATCTACCAGCACCTGATTGTCAAGCCAACCGATTTCTCCCGTGTCAACCTCGCTTTTGCCACGCTCAATGGGTTTGCAAGTATCGTGTTTGCATTGTTCGTGATTGGGGATCTGTTTTTAGGCTGGTGAGCTTTTTATCCACCCCAACTCTCCCGGTCGAGCGAACGGTAATTGATCGCTTCGGCCAGGTGTTCGGGTCTGATCTGAAGGGATGATTCCAGGTCGGCAATTGTCCGTGACACCTTCAGGATCCTGTCGAAAGCCCTGGCCGACAGTCCGAGTTTCTCCATCGCCGTTTTGAGGAGCAGGTTACAGGGTTCGTCCAACGCACAGAATCTTTGCACCGTTTTGGCTGTGATCTGGGCATTGCAATAGATTTGCGAAAATTCCTGATAACGTCTCGCCTGTATCTCCCGGGCAACGATCACCCGCTGCCTGATGGCAGCGCTGCTCTCTGACCGGCGGGTATCGCTCAGATCCCTGAAGGGTACGGGAATCACCTCCACATGGATATCGATACGATCAAACAGAGGGCCCGAGATCCTGTTGATGTATTTCTGCACTGCTCCTGCCCCGCAGGTACATTCAATCTGAGGATGATTGTAATAGCCGCAGGGACAGGGATTCATGGCGGCAACCAGCATAAAACTGGCCGGGTATTCCACGCTCAGCCGGGCTCTCGAAATGGTGACGACACGGTCTTCCAGAGGTTGTCTCAGCACTTCCAGCACCGTTCGTTTGAATTCAGGCAGTTCATCCAGGAACAACACTCCGTTGTGCGCCAGGGAGATCTCCCCGGGCTGAGGCACCCCGCCTCCTCCAACCAGCGCCACATCTGAGATGGTATGGTGTGGCGACCGGAAGGGTCTCACCGCCACCAAGGCCCGGTGGACGCCCATTTTCCCTGCCACCGAATGGATCTTGGTTGTTTCCAGCGCTTCCTGGAGTGTAAAGGGAGGAAGGATGGAAGGAAGCCGCTTGGCCAGCATCGTCTTGCCAGCACCGGGAGGTCCGATCAGAATCAGGTTATGTCCTCCGGCAGCGGCAATCTCCAGCGCCCGTTTGATATTTTCCTGCCCCTTGACATCAGAGAAGTCGTGTTCATAGTCGGCAGAACGGTTCAGAAACTCCTCCTTGCTGTCGACCACTGTGGGAGTGAGTTCCCTCTTCCCATCCAGAAACTCAATCACTTCGAGGATGTGGGATACCCCATACACCTCCAGCTCTTCAACCACAGCCGCCTCTGTAGCATTTTGAAGGGGGAGGATCAACCCGCGGAATTTTCGTTTCACCGCCTCAATGGCTATCGGTAAAACCCCTTTGATAGGCCTGATCGTTCCATCAAGAGACAACTCTCCCATGATGAGAAATGATCCTATCCGTTCGGCGCTGATGTGCTCATTCGCAGCAAGTATTGCAATGGCAATGGAGAGGTCATAGGAAGAACCCTCTTTCCGGATATCGGCAGGAGCCAGATTGATCACGACCTTCTTCCCGGGAATCCGCAACCCGATACTGCGCAGGGCCGAATCAATCCGCTGCTGACTCTCTTTCACGGCATTGTCCGGCAATCCGACAATCGAGAAGTTGATCCCGATATCGATACTCACCTCAATGGTGATCGTGATGGCATAGATCCCATAAAGCGCACATCCAAATGTTTTAACAAGCATGACCGATGGTTTCCCATTAATCGGGTTTCAGGGGGAAAGGTTATACCTGCAGGTAAAAAAAACTGATTATTTGCTCGGCTTGTATTTCGATCCCGAGAGGATCTTCTGCGTGTCATTCTCCCCAATAAGTCCCTGAAGTGTGATTTCAGGATTCTCTTCCATATAGGCTTTCACGATCCTCCAGCCAAGGTATTCACCTAACCGGGGAGGCGATGCAGGGGAGAAATCAGCGGTGAAAGGGCCATCGGCCATAAACGTTCGGATAATGCTTCCCCGGGAGGCAAAAAGCAACTGGTTCTCGATGATGGCAGCCCACACCTGTGATTCGTTCGTTTTAATCCATTCCATCTGCTTTTCGGTGTAAGCGATTTTAAACCGGTCGGGGTAGTCCGGAATCATGGCATCAAGGAAATAAAGCCGTTTCCCTGCATCAACCATCTGATCCAGCAGGGTATTTCCCGGGTAGATTACAGGATAATAAGCCTCCCCTAAAATACGGATACAATCGGGTAAGATAAAATCGGGTTCCATCCGGGCAACCTTATACAAAGGAAGTCCGTCGGCGCCATAGGGTGTGAAGCCAGTCCCCAGGTAAGCATCCAGTGCGATCAGCAGGACGCTGTCAACATATTGCACAGGATGTTCATATTCTCCTCCCGAGATATAGGTATACACCCTTGGGATAGTGGCATCCGGGAAATAATAGATGAGGTGGCGAAAAGCATCTGTGAAGTCATGTTCCAGATTTGTGAGCTCAGGAAACCGCTCCCTGGAAGCAGTGTAAAATTCGATTGTCCGGATATTGGTCAGGTACTCCTTCAGGTTGTTGATCTTTAAACTGTCGGAAAGATCGGTATTGAGAAAAAATGAAAACTGAGGACGGATCTGCATCAGGCCTTCCTGTAACTGACCCAGAGGAATCGCAAATAAGGCCTGGTCATACCTGTGAATAACAACCTCTTCAAGCGGAACCTCCGACACATCGACCTGCAACCTTGATGATGAAAACCTGCAGGAAACCAGGAACAAAAGAGAGATCAACAGGGAGGACAGCCAGAGATTTGAACGGGTGTTTTTCATCCGGGTGAAAACGTGAATAACTTTATAATATTTCATGTAAACCTTCCGACAAAACTACAATCAAATGTTCTATTTTTGTTTTAAACAAGTGATAAAATCTGAAAAAAAACACCATGAAACAGATCTTCCTCCTTTTATCTCTTTTTCTGTTCGGATGTTTGCACTCCGTTTCCGTACAGGCACAGGACCAATCCATCAGGCTTGGGCTTAAAGCTTCCCCCAATATGGCATGGATGTCCCCCGAAACAAAAAATTACAGCTACGACGGGACCACCGGCGGAGCCACCATCGGGCTGGTGACGGATTTTTATTTCGCAAAAAACTATGCCTTTTCCACCGGGTTTAATTTTTCCTTCCTGAACGGGAAACTGACCTATGAGGATATGTATATTCTGACTGCAGATACACTATTTGGCCAGATGAACAGGAAGTATAAATTCGTCTACCTGGATATTCCATACATGATCAAATTGCAGACCAATACCTTCGGCAAATTTTCATTCTTCGGACAGATTGGTTTCTCCACAGGGTTCCGGATCAGCGCCAAAGCCAGGGATGAATTTATTCCGGATTCCGGAACTACTGTAAAGGAAAACAACAACATCACCTTCAGTACTTCTCTGATCCGGCAGGCTGTCATCTTTGGCGCCGGATTTGAATATCACCTGGATGAAAACACCCGGATATTTCTCGGGATCAATTACAGCAACAGCCTGAACAATGTGCTGACAGGACATAACGCCTCATCGGGTTTCAACGAGAAAGCCCAGCTGAATTTCGTTGAACTGAACCTGGGAGTCTTATTTTAAAAGTTTATGAAGATCGCACTGGTACAGACAAACTATATTGTCGGTAATTTTGACTACAACACCGGCCGGATCCGTGATGCCATTGCTTCAGCCCGTCAATCCGGAGCCGACCTGGTTGTTTTTTCCGAATTGTCTGTTTGCGGATATCCTCCACGCGATTTTCTGGAATTTACCGATTTTCTCGAATCCTGCACGAATGCTGTCAGGCAGATTGCCTCCGACTGTCAGGGGATAGCAGCCATCGTGGGATCTCCTTCCCGGAATCCCGGTGAAAAAGGGAAGCCCCTGTACAATACCGCCTATTTTCTTTCGGAAGGAATGGTTTCGGGTATGGCCCATAAGACTCTCTTACCTACCTATGATGTGTTTGATGAGTACCGTTATTTCGAACCCAACCGGCTGCCTTACCAGGTAATTGATTACAAAAGTACGCGGTTCGCGCTGACCATCTGTGAGGATTTATGGAATGTTGACAACTATCCGTTGTACGTCAGGAATCCTATGGAAGAGCTGTTCACACTCCAACCCGATGTCATTATCAACATCGCCGCTTCACCCTTTCATTACAATCAGCCTGAAATAAGGCAAACTATCCTTTCCAGGAATGCAGGGCAATACCATCTTCCTCTTTTTTACGTGAACCAGGTTGGCGGGCAGACCGAACTTCTTTTTGATGGCGGCTCCATGGTGATATCATCCGATGGAAGCCTGCATGATGAATTCAAACGGTTTGAAGAGGAGATACGGGTGTATGATCTGGGGGAAGTTCAGATGAAGGGGATAACCCCTCCCCCAGCCCCTCCCCAGGATGGGAGGGGAGTATCTGGTATCCGGCATCCGGCATCCGGCATCGCTCTCATCCATTCCGCTCTGGTTATGGGAATCCGTGATTACTTTTCCAAAATGGGTTTTACCAAAGCGATCCTTGGGCTCAGCGGCGGGATTGATTCAGCCGTGACCTTGGTTCTGGCCGCGGAAGCCCTGGGAAGTGACCATATCAAGGCGCTTCTTCTTCCATCCGGTTTTTCATCGGAACACAGCATCACAGATGCCCGTAAACTGGCAGAAAACCTTCACGTCCCTTATAACATCATTCCGATCGGACAGCCTTATTCCGCCCTGTTGGATTCGTTGGATCCCCTGTTCAAGGATCTGGATTTCAATCTGACTGAAGAGAATATCCAGGCACGGATTCGCGCCGTTATCCTCATGGCGGTTGCCAATAAATTTGGTTATATTCTGCTGAATACCAGCAATAAAAGCGAAGCTGCCGTAGGATATGGCACGTTATACGGAGACATGTGCGGAGGCATCTCCGTACTGGGAGATCTGTACAAAACCCAGGTTTATGAATTATCACGGTATATCAACAGGGAAACGGAGGTAATCCCGGTAAACACGATTGAGAAAGCTCCTTCCGCCGAACTCCGTCCTGATCAGAAGGATTCCGATTCCCTGCCCGATTATGCCTTGCTGGATCAGATCCTCTATCAGTATATCGAGGAGCGTAAAGGGCCGGACGAGATTTCAGGAATGGGATTTGACCCTGCAACGGTACGGAAAGTCCTGAAAATGGTTAATGAAAGTGAATGGAAACGGCACCAGACCCCACCCATTTTACGTGTTTCACCAAAAGCCTTCGGAGTAGGGAGAAGAATGCCGATTGTCGGGAAATACCCGTAGGGGCGACCTGGCAGGTCGCCCCTACGGCAGGTTGCCCCTACTTACAGGATCACTGATTCCACCGATTTTATTTCAGGAATGGCACGGATCATCGCGGTTTCAATGCCATTCTTTAATGTCATCTGGCTGTGTGGACAACCTCCGCACATTCCGGTCAGCCTGACGCTGACGATATTATCAGGAGAGAGATCTACAAATTCCACATCTCCTCCGTCGGCCTGAAGATAGGGACGGATCTGTTCGAGTACGTTCTTGACTTTCGATACGAGTTCCTGGTTTTCTGACATCGTTGTAAATTTCTTTAAGGTGCAAAAATACTAAAAAAGCATAAGGCTTAGGCACGAGAAAATTTTCCCTCCTGGCTCATGCCTCATGACTAATGACTCGTGGCTCATGCCTTGTTTTCAAACACCTGCCTCACCGCATTGCTTATTGCCACCTGCTGAGCCACTGATTGAGCGAGTTGATCAAATGCCTCGGTTACCGGAAGGGTTGGATCGGAAGCCACCGGAATGCCTGAATCTCCCGACTCAGTGATCTCAGGGACAATTGGGATTTCCCCGATCAAGGGGATGTTCAGCTCCTCAGAGAATTTCTTGCCACCACCCTGTCCGAAAATATAATATTTCTTCCCCGCATCATCTGAAGGAATGAAGTAGGACATGTTCTCCACTATCCCAAGGATCGGAATCGCGATTTTGTCGTTACGGAACATGTCAGCTGCTTTCCGGACATCAGCCAACGCAAGCTGTTGAGGAGTAGTTACGATGATCGCCCCTGTGAGGGGGAAGTCCTGAATCAGTGTCAAGGGGATATCTCCGGTTCCCGGTGGCAAGTCGATCACCATGTAATCCAGTTCCCCCCAATCTACATCAGTAAAAAGCTGACGCAATGCATTCGAAGCCATCGGTCCTCGCCAGATCAGCGCTTTTGTCTGGTCAACAAAAAAGCCGATGGAGATGAGTTTCAGCCTAAATTTCTCCATAGGTTGTATGACCATCTTTCCTTCCCGCTCTTCTCCCATGGGGTGGTGATTTAAAAGCCCCGACATCATGGGGATCGAAGGCCCATAAATATCCGCATCAACCAGGCCAACATGGGCTCCGGTGCGGGCAAGGGCTACCGCCAGATTGACCGCTACTGTTGACTTTCCAACACCCCCTTTCCCTGACCCAACAGCGATGATGTTTTTAACATCTTTCAGCATTGCATCGGTCTCTTTCCGGCGGGTGGTCACCCGGGAGGTGAGTTCCACCTCCACGTCGATATCCTTGCCAAGATAGTGGTGGATGGCATCTA
>JAFGNY010000190.1 GCA_016926765.1 Bacteroidales bacterium
AGCTCAACTCATCTTTCACCCAGAGGAAGATAATCAGGACTGCCGCCATCCCGGCAGCAAGCCCGATGATGTTGATCAGTGAGAAGAGCCTGTTTTTCAGGACATTCCGAAAAGTCGGTTTGAGATATTTGGTGAACATCGCTATTCGTTTTACTCATATTTCATACTGTCAGCAGGATTTGCCGTTGCCGCCCGAAAAGTGATCAGGCCAACAGTCATGACGACAAGTACGACAGCAATGCCACCCGACAAGATGAAAACCCATGCACTGATGGTAATCCGGTAAGCAAAATCCCTGAGCCACCTTTCCATGACCCACCAGGCCACCGGACTGGCGATTGCAAATGAGATTAATACCCATTTAATGAATTTCCAGGTGAGCAGCCCGATGATCTGGTCCACACCTGCTCCTGAGATTTTCCTGACTGCAATCTCCCTCACTCTCCTCTGGGCCATAAATGAAGCCAGTCCAAGCAATCCGAGAACAGCCACGATGACCGCAAGTGCTGTGAGCATGGAAAACACCTGTTTTGTCTGGATTTCATTTTTATACTGATTGATATAATCATCCTGCATGAAGCTGTATGAAAAGGGAGTGCCAGGTAACATCTTTTCCCAGATACCCTTAGCCAGAGTCGTAATTTCCTGGGATTTTCCAGGATCAACCCGTATGCTCAGATAGTTACCAATCCGATTTTTCAGATTTACCAATCCCACAGGCCGGATCTCTGAATGAACCGATTCATAGTTAAAATCCCTTATCACTCCGATGACATGATAAACACGTGCCGAATTCCCGCCGCCAAACATCTTTGTCCCGATCGGATTTTTTAATCCAATTACCTTAACAGCTGTTTCATTCAGGATGATGCCCGTAGAATCAGTTGGAAAGTCTGGTGAAAAGAACCGCCCCTCCACCATTCGAAACCTCATTGTATTTAAAAAAGCTGTATCACACCGAACCAGGTTCAGGGTAAACCTTTTATCCACTCCTTCGGCACTAAAACCCCAGTTGGGAAAAGCAAAACCAGGTAGTGACGAAGAAGCTGAAATCCCCTTTACACCTGCATATTGCCTGATTTCGTCAGTGAAGGCCTGTCTGACCTGTCCAAATGAGGAAGGGGTTCGAAGGATAAGGATGTTTTCCTTTGTGAATCCGACATCTTTATTCAGGATGAAGTTTATCTGGCTGGTGATTACCAGTGTACTGATGATAAGAAAGATCGATGCGGAGAATTGAATAATAATAAGGATGCTCCTCAATCCCATCCCCTTGGATTCAGAAAGAACCTGGGATTTCAGAACCTTTACCGGGTTAAACGATGAAAGTACAACCGCGGGATAGGTTCCTGCAATAAGTCCAACCACCAGGCCAAATGACACCAAGCCTGGCAACATCCATGGATTTGCAAACAGACTGAGGGACAACTCTCTTCCAAGCCAGGCATTGTATGCAGGAAGCGTAAATTGCACAATGATGATTGCCAGAATGAGTGAAACAAATGCAAAGATCACCGACTCTGAAAGGAATTGCCGGATCAGTTTAATCCGTGTGGATCCGGCGGTTTTCTTAATTCCAACCTCCCGGGCCCTAAGCATTGACTTTGCGATGGATAGGTTCATAAAATTGATGCAGGCGATGATCAGCACAAACAACGCTATGACGATAAAAACATAGACGTATTTAAAATTTCCGTTGGGTTCAAACTCCCCGTTCAGATCGGAATGTAAATGAATGGAAGTCAATGGTTGAAGATAGAATTCCCAAAAATTTCCTTTGGCCACAGCTTTTTTATAGTTCTCCTCACCAATTGACTCCATGGTATATTTCCTGAATTTTGTTTCAAGATCTTTTGCCGATGCATTGGGCCTGAGAAGGAAATAGGTGACAAAATTATTGGCAGTCCATTCCTGTTCTCTGAGCAAATACCGAAAAGTATTCAGTGACGCTATGATATTGGCATGAAAATGTGAATCTTCCGGGATATTCCTATAGACTCCCGTTACCTCGAATTGCCCGAAACCACCTGTATCCACCTCCATGATTTTACCCACCGGATCTTGGTTCCCGAAATATTTCCGGGCGGCAGATTCACTGATGACCAGTGTATTGGGACGTTTCAGAGCATTTGAGGGATCACCGGAAATCAGAGGTATCGTAAACACATTAAATACGGTCGAGTCAACGTACATCACCACCGGCTCTTTGAGTGTCTCATCTCCTACCCTGACCAGGACATCCCGCCACGCGAATAATTTCACTCCTGTTTCGATCTCGGGATATTTTGCAAGCATTTCACCGAACATTCTGGACGATGAATAGGTCTGGTTGATTTTTGTATCGCCGATTGCGGCCCTGATGCACAGGCGGTATATGCTGCCGGCTTTTTCATTGTACCTGTCATAGCTGAGTTCGCTGAAAACAAACAGCATGATCAGGATGAAACTGGTAATCCCCAGGGTCAGGCCAAAGAGATTGATCAATGAGAAAACAGCGTTTTTCCGGATTGATCTGAAAGCTGCGGTTAAACTGGTTAGAAACATGTGTATACGGTCATGATAATTTTACTCCGCCTTCAACGCCATGGCGGGATTGATCCCGGATGCCTTAAAGGCCTGGAAACTAACGGTTATCAGTGCAAGGATAAGAGCTCCGATGGCAATGATGCCAAAAACGAGCGCACTCATGTCGATATGATAGGCGAATTCATTCAACATCTCTCCGATCACGTACCATCCAATGGCGAATGCAAGGACAATAGAGATGATGACAAGGATGAGAAACTCCCTCGACAACGAATAGATCACAGAGAATACTCCTGCCCCCATTGCCTTTCTCACACCTATTTCACGGGTTCGCCTGCTTGCTGCATAAGAGGAGAGCCCATAAAGTCCAAGGCACGCAATGATGATAGCTACAATCGTGAAGTATTTCAGCAGCAATCCCATCCTCATCTCTACTCTGTATAACTCATTATAGTCCTGATCAATGAACGAATAATCGAGGGGGTAATCAGGAATGACTTTTTGCCAGGTTTTTTCGAGTGCAGCGATTGAAGCAGGGAGATTACCAGGCGCCAGTCTGACCAGGATCACATTGAGAAACCCGGTCTCTGTTAAAACAAATGCCATCGGTTCGATGGGTTCCTCTGCCCCGGAGTAATGGAAATTCTTTAACACCCCAATTATCACCCCTTCAATTCCAACGAAATTGAATCGTTTACCAACCACATCGCCTCCTCCCATCACTTTAGCCACCTCTTCATTGACGAGAAAATTTCCTGTCGTATCCCGGGCCAGATCTCCCGGAAAATCTTTGGAGAAATCACGTCCGGCTAACAGATCCATCTTCATGGTGGAGACGTAATCATAGTCAACGCCGTTAAACCCGATCAGAACTTCCTGCTCCGGATCTTTGCCATCCCAGTCTACACCTCCCGAATTACTTCCCATCATCACCGGGTTTGAATTGGAAGAGGTTACTCCCAAAATCAACGGATTGTTTAACAGTTCCTTTTTGAGCAGATAATATGTATCCTTCATATTTTTCGCCATCGGGATGCATACCATATTCTCTTTATCAAAACCGAGCTCTTTCTCCTGCATATACTTCATCTGGAGATACATAAAAATGGCTCCAAGCGCAATGAATATGGAAAGTGTAAACTGAACGACAACCAGCACCCTCCGCAACCAGCCATTTCTTCTTCCGGTCATGGTTTCCCCTTTCAATACCAGGACCGGCTTGAGGGAGGAGAGGTAAAATGCGGGATAGATGCCTGCCAGAATTCCTGTCACGATGCCGGTAATAAGAAACCCAACGACAAAATTCAACTGGAAAATATCGGTTAAGGAAAAACTTTTACCCGATATTGAATTGAACACTCCCAGTGAGAGTGCGACGAGTATAATCGCAACAACCAGTGCCATCATCGCAAGCACCAGTGATTCAATCATAAATTGAACGATCATGGCCGTTCGGCTTGCCCCTGAAGCTTTTTTAACACCGATCTCTTTTGCTCTTACTGAAGCTTTCGCCGTGGCCAGGTTGATGAAGTTAATGCAGGCGATCAGGATAATAAAAACGGTTATGGCGATGAAAATATAGACCCGTAGAATAGCTCCCTGATTATCTCCAAAACCATACGAGGAATAGAGTTTAATATCCAGTAATGGGAAGAGAAAGAACTGTGCATTACTTTCAGGGTTATGTTCCCTGACAATTGCTGTCAGTTTCTGATTGACCGCTTCAAGGTCAGCGCCCTTGTTGACCAATACAAACGTATAGATACTGTTATTCCCCCATGATTCACTTGCCATCCCGATCTCCTTCACATATTCGTATGGAAGGATAGCTTCAAAGGTGAACCTCGAGTTTTTCGGAAGATCTTGCATCACAGCTCCAACGGTGAAGCGGGTCTTATTCTCAAGTTCGATGGTTTGTCCGATCGGGTTCTCATCTCCAAAATACTTCTTCGCAAGCTTTTCATTCAGGACGATGCCATGAGGGTCCCCTAATGTGGTTTTTGCATCTCCCTGCAATACCGGAAGTGTGAAGATGTCGAACAACCCCGAATCAGCAGCCATTACAGATGATTCATAAAAGGTTTTAGTCCCGAAACGGAATAAAAACCGGGGCAGGCGAACCATCCGGGCAGCGACCTGGAGCTCTGGAATCAGCTCCTGCCACACCGGAGCACAAGGATAAGGGGTGACAGATACCCGGTAGCGCTCTCCTGAATAAAACTGGTCCTGGTTGACCATGAAGATCTGGTCAGCCTGTTCATTAAACGTCTCATAACTGAACTCATCCATCACCCACATCAGGATAAGCAGGGCGGCAGCCAGGCCGACGGCCAGGCCGGCAATGTTGATGAATGTATATCCTTTCTGTCTCGAGATATTCCTAAAAACTGTTCTGAAGATATTTTTGATCATACTGATGCAAGGTTTTGGTATCTATTCGTTCCTAAGGGTCTCAACCGGGTTGACGACGGCCGCCCTGTATGAATAGTAACCAATGGTGATCATGGTGATTATGTAACTGACAACCCCGGTTACGATAAATATCCACCAGGAGATCCCGGTTTTGTATGCGAAGTTTTCCAGCCACCTCTGCATAATATACCAGGCTACCGGTGTGGCGATGATAAAAGCGATCATCACCAGTTTCGTGAAATCGTAGGAGAGCAGCCGGATGATCTGAATGACCCCGGATCCGTTCACTTTCCGGATGCCTATCTCCTGTTTTCTCTGTTCCGTAGCGAACAATGCCAGCCCAAATAACCCTAGCGCACTCACGAAAAATGCCAAGCCTGTGAATATCATTAGGATCTGTCCCAGTCTTCGTTCAGAAGCATACTGACGATTCAGGCTGTCGTCAATAAACGCATACTCAAACGGCTGATGGGGTGC
>JAFGNY010000191.1 GCA_016926765.1 Bacteroidales bacterium
AATGCCAAATACGCCAATATTGACGCGTAACGATCGTTTTTTCTTGTAGGTTTCCCTTTTTGCCCATATATTTGTGGGTATAACATATCTTTCCTATGACAACAAAACGGTATGCATATATTTTTGCCGGCGTCCTGATCCTGGCAATCATTCTCTTTTTAATCTTTACGAAGTCAGATAAAATACAGGAGGTGGTGATTCAGCCTGAATTCGGAACCTTCCCTATCGAAGTAACTACCACAGGTGAATTGATTGCAAAGAGTTCAGAAAAAATCTATGGCCCCGAAGGACTCCGGCAGATTCGCGTCTACCAGACAAAAATCGAAGATATCATCCCCGACGGCACAGTGGTCGATTCAGGTCAGTATGTCGCCACACTCGATCGCACCGAAATTACCAATAAAATTAAAGACGAAGAATCCAACCTGGAAAAATATGAGTCCCAGCTGATCAAATCAAAGCTCGATACCTCTCTTGAACTCAGGAATGCACGGGATGAACTGATCAATCTGATGTACAACCTCGAAGAGAAAAAAATCGCACTCGAACAATCCAAATACGAACCACCGGCAACCATCCGGCAAGTTGAAATTGACCTTGAAAAAGGCGAAAGAGCCTATACTCAGGCGGAGAAAAATTACAAACTCCGGCTCGATAAAGCGATCGCAACGATGAATGAAGTCAATGCAGAATACAATACGGCACAACGGAAATTGAACGAAATGACAGAAGTACTGAAACAATTCACAGTCATTGCCCCAAAAGCCGGTATGGTAATTTACAGGAGAAGCTGGGATGGGAGTAAAATGGGTGTCGGAGCAACGATAAGCGCCTGGGATCCAGTTGTAGCCGAACTTCCCGACCTATCCAAAATGATTTCAAAAACCTATGTGAATGAAATTGACATAAGCAAGGTGAAAGTTGGCCAGCATGTGGATATTGGGATTGATGCCTTCCCGGATAAAAAATTTACCGGCGTGGTAAACGAAGTTGCAAACATTGGGGAACAACTGCAGGGAACCAATGCCAAGGTGTTTGAGGTGAAAATCCTGATTAATGAGTTTGATTCGATCCTGCGACCGGCTATGACCACCAAGAATACCATTCTCACTGCCACCATCGACAGCGTACTTTATATTCCGCTCGAATCTGTATTCAACAACGACAGTATCACCTTTGTATATAAAAAAAAGGGGGGGCTGGTCAAACAGCAAGTTATCCTCGGTCAAAGCAATTATGATGAGATCATCGTGAAAGAGGGACTGACCCTGGAAGACGACATCCTCCTGGTACCCCCTGAATCGGACGAGGGGATTGAAATCATGATGCTTCCTTCCGAAATCCTTGATAAATACAAAGAAGTGAATGAAACAACCGCCGATTCACTAGAAGATCCCCAAACCACTTCCGACAGCCTGATGAAACGAAACAGGGGGAACATGGGAAAGGGCTTTAACCAGGGAAACCGTCCGGGAGGTCAGCCACCCACAGGGGATCGCCCACGGAGACATGCCAACTGATTCAGCAACATTTGATCTGAAACCTGTGTTCGAAAGATATATCTACATACTCAATATTGCCCTGGAAGCCGTCTTCCTGAATAAATTTCGTTCCATCCTCACTGCGCTGGGAATTATCTTCGGAGTGGCTGCCGTCATTGCCATGATGGCAATCGGTGCCGGAGCGAAACAGGAGATCCTGAACCAGATGAAACTGGTTGGGGTAAATAACATTATCATCACACCAAAACCGGAAAAAAAGACCGGAGAAACTTCCGATGATGAAAGCTCTGATGAACAGGATGTCGGTGTTCGGAAAGAACACAAACGATTTACACCCGGACTGACATTAAAGGATGCTGAAAGTATCAGGAAAATCATCCCGACGGTTGAACGGATCAGCCCTGAAATCATTTACGAAACGGAGGTAATGAAAGATGGACGGCGAATCTCTACAAAAATGACCGGAGTCACTCCCGACTTTTTTGCTGTGTTTGGATTGGAACTCCAGGAAGGAAATATGTTTAACACCGAACAAATGCGGGAAGGAATCCCCGTCTGCATTATCGGACCATCCATCCAGTCCCGTTTCTTTCCCAAAGAGAATCCCATTGGCAAGGAAATCAAATGTGGTCATATCTGGTTACGGGTGATCGGTGTATTGAAAAAACAAGATATAAATCAATCGGCGATTGATAACCTCGGGATCTCCGATTACAACAACACCATCTATGCCCCAATACAAACAATCCTCAGAAGATATAAAGACCGCGCTTTGGTAACTTCTTCATCCATCCAAGGAGGAGGAGGTATCTTTTTTGGAGGAGACTTTGTGATCTCCTACGGAGGATCTCAGGAAGGCGTGGAGAAAAACCAGATCGATAAAATTGTCGTTCAGGTAAAAGAGAGCGCGATGATCGGTCCAACTACCGAAATCCTGACCCGGATGATGACACGGCGCCATATTGGCGTTTCAGATATCGAAATTAAAGTTCCTGAACTTCTCCTCCGCCAGGAACAACGAACCAAAGATATTTTCAATATCGTTCTGGGAGCCATTGCCAGTATTTCGCTGCTGGTAGGAGGGATCGGAATCATGAATATCATGCTCGCATCCGTCATGGAACGTATTAAGGAGATCGGAATCCGTCAGGCAATCGGAGCGACCAAGAAAGATATCGTTTTTCAATTCCTAACCGAAGCCATTCTCCTGAGTATCACAGGAGGACTGATCGGCATCATCCTGGGTTTGGCATTCTCTAAGATCATCATGAAAATAGCCGGCATTCTGACCATCATCTCACCTCTCTCCATACTGATCTCATTTGGAGTTTCCGTCACCGTTGGTATCGTATTTGGCTATATGCCTGCGAAACGCGCTTCCATGCAAGATCCAGTCGTCTCACTCAGACATGAATAAATGAAAATATTCCTGCAGATGAATAAACTAATCCCGCTCCTTACCTTTCTGACGATTTTACTTTTCAACACCACTGTTTCTCTGGCTCAGATCCAGACCCGTAGACTGACATTGCAAGATGCGATTGAGATTGCAAAGGAGCAATCTCCCGACGCCCTTAACTCCAGACAAACCTTTCGCGCAAGTTTCTGGGAATACAAATCGTTTAAAGCGACTTACCTTCCCCTGTTCTCACTCGATGCAACGTTACCGCAATTTCAGCGGACGATCTCCCAGCAAACAGATATCAATACTGGACAACAGGTATTTGTGCCACAACAATACATCAGTTCCGATGCAAACCTTTCCGTCTCTCAACGTATCGGCTTCACCGGCGGATCCGTATTTATCAGCTCGGGATTGGAAGCGGTCTACAATCTGACCGATTCAACTACCATCTCATCATTTCTCTCCACTCCCGTCAATATAGGCCTGATCCAACCAATCTTCCAATACAACTCATACAAGTGGGACAGGAAGATCCAACCAATGAAATACTCCCAGTCAAAACAAAAATTCCTGGAAGATGTGGAACAAATCAGCATTACTACCTCAACTTACTTCTTCAACCTGCTCAATGCACAGATTGAACTCAAAATCGCCAATACAAACCTGTCTAACTACGATACCCTTTACCGGATCGCTAAAGGAAGGTACCAGCTTGGGAAAATTGCTGAAAACGACCTGCTCCTTCTCGAATTACAATTTCTGAAAGCCCAGGCGGCTTTGGAAAACGCAAAGCTTTCTCTCGACAACGCATTGTTCCGGTTTAAATCGTTTTTACGGATCAAGGATACGATTCCGATCATGCTGTTGCCTCCTTCAAAAATCGATTTCTTTACAGTGAATCCTGATGAAGCGGTCCAACTATCCCAGAAAAACTCCTCTACATTCATGGATTTCCAGAAACGGCTGCTGGAGGCGGCAAGAGATGTGAACCAGGCAAGAATGTCGGGCCGTTTCGACGCAGAGTTAAGTGCTGTCGTGGGATTGACAAAGAATGCCAGTACCCTGGGGGCTGCTTACCAAAACCCGCTTGATCAGCAACAGGTCTCCCTCGGAATCAACATCCCTATCTATGACTGGGGTGTCGCCAGAGGGAGGATCAAGATAGCCGAATCACAGGAAGAGATTGTAAAAAATTCGGTTGAACAGGAAACAATTGATTTTCAACGGAATGTTTATCTGAAAGTTGTCCAGTTCAATATGCAACTGATCCAGGTTACCATTGCTGCAAAATCGGATACGGTAGCCAAGAAAAATTTTGATGTGACAAAAGGCCGTTACCTCATCGGAAAAATGAACAGCATCCTTGACCTGAATAATGCCCAGATTGAAACTGACAATGCGGAAAAAGGATACTATCAGGCTCTCGAAACCTACTGGAGAAGCTACTATGAACTCCGCAAACTGACACTTTTTGACTTCCGGAATAACCGGCCGATCCAGTTCAATATAGCTGACATACAGCTCTGAACCCCTTATCCCAATGATCAAACCCAATATGGATACCTATGCAATAAAAAGAAAATGGTGGCTGATCGCCATTCCTCTGAGTATCCTGGTTATCAATATCATCTATAAAATCCTTTTCCTTGGCGCAAGAGATATCACGATGGATGAGCCCTTCACTATTTTCTATTCCCAGATGCCTTTCCGGGAAATCTTTCAGATGCTGCCCGGAGAGAACAATCCTCCTCTCCATTTTCTGCTAATGCACACCTGGATTGAACTCGTGGGTATCGATCCTTTGCAG
>JAFGNY010000192.1 GCA_016926765.1 Bacteroidales bacterium
CAGATTGATGAGAACACAGAAGAGGCGAAGGATTCCATTATCAGGCTATCCAAAATGATGCGACATCTGTTGTACGATTCGGAAAGTGATAAGATCCCCTTGCAGAAAGAGCTCGATTTTATCAAAAACTACGTGGACCTGATGAAACTTCGGTATTCGGAGAAGGTGTTGATAAACCTTGAGGTACCGGAGGTTATTTCCGAGAAAACCATTCCTCCGCTCTTATTCACGTCATTTGTGGAGAATGCTTTCCGGCATGGCGTGAGTTACCGCCGGGAATCCACGATTGATATCCGGTTCTTCCTGGCACCGGACAGACTGCTGTTCCGGATCTCCAACAGCATTCCCGAAACGCCATCCGGCGAGGAATCCCCGGGTGGTATTGGCATCGAAAACGCCCGCCGCCGGTTGGATCTGATCTTTGGAACAGAGTATCAGCTTGACATCCGCGAGACATCTGAAACATTTGACGTACATTTATCCATCCCGTTATGCTGAAATGTATTGCGATCGATGATGAACCCCTGGCCCTGAAGCAGATCGTCAGGTACATTGACCAAACCGGCTTTTTGGAGTTGTCTGGACAATTTGATAATGCCTTGGATGCCATCAGTTTCTTGCATCAAAACGAAGTGGATTTGATGTTTGTGGATATCCAGATGCCCGATCTGAGCGGCATGGATTTCGTCAAGTCACTTCACCAGCCACCTTTGGTGATATTTACAACCGCTTACAGTGAATATGCCTTTGAAGGGTTTCGGGTAGATGCCGTTGACTTTTTGCTTAAGCCCATTGCCTTTCCCGACTTTTTACAAGCTGCCGAAAAAGCAGCCGAGCGATTCCGGATGCTGGCCGGAACTCCCCACGCTGTTCAAAAAAATGATCAGTTTCTGTTCCTTAAGTCAGAGTATAAGCTGCTGAGAATCAATTTTAAAAGTATTAAATATATCGAGTCCATGCGGGAGTACATCCGGATTCACCTCGATAACGAACCTCCAATAATGACCCTGATGAGCCTGAAAAAAATCGAAGAGTTCCTCCCCGCGAAAAAGTTTATGAGGGTTCATCGCTCGTACATTGTGAATACCGATAAGATCATGACGGTGGAACGCAATCGGATCGTATTTGATGGCAAAACCTATATTCCGGTCAGCGAGCAGTACCGTGTAGCGTTTCAGCAATACCTGAACAATAATTTTTTACCCTGATGACTGACCATTGAACATGGAAATCAGGAGGAAACAGGCATGAAAAAACGCTGCCGGAGGATTGGCAGCGTTTTTGTCTATTTATGGGATGAACGGTTATCCCCGTATCTTTTTGGCCAGATAGGTTTTTTGAACCAGGTCATAGAGAATGATGAGGCCGCCGATGATCATCAATGCATCCGGAACAGTCCGGGCCCACATCCAGCCTTTCAAAGGCTCTATGGCACTCCGTAGTCGCGCATAGAAATACCCCATGTCGTGTGCAATCTGCGATTGCTCCATGCCAATCACATAGGTTGGAATGGTGAACAACAGGGCGCCGATGGTCAAAAACCAGAAGCCATACCGGCTCAGTTTCTCGTTCCACTCCAGTCCTTTGGCCAGGGAGTTGGTACGGGAAGCCATGTAGATGAACGCCAGGGAGATATAACCGAAAGCCCCCAGCAAAGCCACGTGTCCGTGAGGCATGATCAGGTAAGTTCCGTGCGAATAGTAGCTGATGGTGGGTGTGTTGATGAGCATCCCGAAGAAACCGGCCCCGATCCAGTTCAGGATGGCCGAACCGGCGATCCACATAAAGGGAATGGCAAACTCGTTTTTCTTTCCTTCCCGTTTCTGTTCGCGGTAATTTTTCATGGCTTCCACGATCATCAGGGCTAGCGGCAACGGTTCCAGCGCCGAGAAGATCCCTCCGATGGCGATCCAGTATTCATCCAGCCCCTGCCACCAGTAATGATGACCTACACCAAGCGTCCCGCTCATCATGATGAGCAACAACTCGAACAGCATGGTCCGGATGGCAATTTTCTGAGAGATTAATCCAAGGGAGACGGTAAAGAAGGCGATGACACCAGCGGCAAATAGCTCAAATGTCAATTCTACCCAGAGGTGGATGACCCACCAACGATAATAATCGTCCACCGTATAGTTGGGCATGATCTTGTGTATAGGCATCATTCCGGCGATATAGAGGGTGGCGATGGCAAAGGCCGACCAGATGATCGTGCTCACAATCGGGTTGTTGGTGGAGGCCTTCCGGATCAGTGAAATGATCAGCAGGAACCAGAACACCAGTCCGACCACCAGTCCAATGTCCCAAAAACGGCCCAGGTTGATCAGCTCACGCCCTTCATTTCCCAGCCAGAACCAGGTCTCCCGCAGTTGTCCGGTTGCGCCCATATACAGTCCGATGATGCTTCCGACCGCAACGATTACCAATGCAAACCAAAGAACATCAACCAACCATGGATATTTATGATCCTTGTTGGCAATCCACGGGGCGATGAGCAAGCCGCCCACCAGCCAGCCAACCGCAACCCATAGGATAGCAATCTGGGTATGCATGGAACGTAGCACATTGAACGGCAACAAATCCTGCGAGATCAGAAAATCCTTGGTCGGTTCGGTGTAGAGGTGGGCAAGGTATCCGCCGATGACAAGTTGAACGACGAATAGGGCGGCTACTATCGGGATATATTTCAGCAGTTTTTGCTGGGAGCGGAATAGGCTGGTTATTTTAATAGCCGGGTCCAGTTTTTCGCCCGGATCTTTTTTGAAGAGATATTCATAAGCCAAAAAGATCACCACAATGGTCAAGGTCCAGAGGATCAGGAATTCCCAGAGAGATATTTTGTGGGAATTGAAATTGGTCGTTTGGTCCAGGAGAGGTTCCGGCGGCCAGTTGTTCGACCAGGTCCGTTCGGTGCCCGGACGAACAGACGAGGCTACTAACTGGGACCAATCCACAAATGCCGCAATATACCGGGCCTCATCTTCCGTGATGATTCCACCCGTGAAAGCTCTCTCCGGATCGCCGTTCACCAGCAGGTTGACCAGGTATTTCACATTGGCATGATAGGCCGCTGCGGAGGCATCAGTGTAAACTGTTCTCTTTTCCAGCAATTGGGTCTGTTTTTTGACATCCTGAAAAAAAGTCAATAACGCAGAATCTGAGGATTTTTTACCACATCCCGAATGGAGGTGGTCTGCAGAAAGGCAACAAGTTCGGTCCGAACCGGAGCCCACCGGCTATGCAGGGTACAGGGATGGTCGTCCGAACAGGTAGGGAATCCCAGCACACACCCTGTGTATTTCTCCACGTCATCCACACACATGACAATGGCGAAAAGCGAAATCTCGTCGGGTTTCTGCATCAATTTGAACCCCCCATGTTTACCCTGAACCGACTGGATGAGTCCGGAATTGCTCAGGGTGGTCAGGATCCTGCGCAGGTATTTGTCCGAAATCTTCAGATCATGCACCAGTCTTGATGCCGGGTACAACGGTTCATTTTTCAGGACCATGCAACTGATCATCCGGATGCGGGATAACGGAAAGCAGCCACAGGTAGTTCGTCAGAAAATGGGTTTCCGGTTAGGGAGCACATTTCCTGAATTGCCGTTCCATGATGGGAGAGAGATCCATCACCCCGGTGATGCTGCCATTTTTACCCAGGTAGGGTAACATCAGCGCGGTATTCTGGCTGGTTCAACGTGGCAATTTTCAAAAGAGTCAATTAATTTTCCGGAAAAAAAGGGAATAACTAAGAAAATATCTTTATACCTTTAAGGTCAAATTCCTGAAAGATGAAATTCCGATCATCGACAACCAGGGTATTTCTTGTCCTGGCAGTTTTCTGGACGGCTATGATCCTGGTTGTTGCATGGTTCAACCACAGACAGATTGCAAAAACTGCTTGGATAATAGCGGTAAACAACGCCAGAGATACGTATAATCGCGATCTGGTATACCGCCGCTGGGCTACCCTGCAAGGCGGTGTTTACGTTCCGGTTTCCGGTTATACCCCCCCAAATCCATACCTGAGCCATATTCCTGAACGGGATATTACCACGAATGGAGGCAAGGAACTGACGTTGGTTAACCCGGCCTATATGACACGTCAGGTGCAGGAGCTGGGGGCCAGACAATATGGGTTGAAAGGCCATATCACCAGCCTCAGGCCAATCCGGCCGGCCAACATCCCGGATGACTGGGAAAGGAAGGCATTGCAAACCTTTGAAGATTCCGGGGTGGAGGAGATCGTTTCGATTGCCAATATCGATGGAATGCAGTTCCTGCGATTGATGCACCCGATGATAACCGAGCCCGGATGTTTGAAATGTCATGCCGTGCAAGGATACCGGGAGGGGGATATCCGGGGAGGGATCAGCGTTTCGGTGCCATGGAAGCCCATCGAGGAGGGGATTACCGCCCAGCGCTCTGTTCTTATTCTGGCCTATGGCATGATCTGGCTGATCGGACTGGGTGGGATCGGTTACAGCGGTTCTTCGATCCGCTCCCTGATACGGAAGAGAGAGCGTGCGGAACAGGATCTGGTGATACAGAATGAAGAATTGAGGGTAGCTAACCGCGAAAAGGATAATCTGATGTCGGTTATCTCACACGATCTTCGCAGTCCGTTCAATGCTATTTTGGGGATCACCGGCATTCTGTCCCGGGATGCCACGAAGATGGAGCCTCAGGATGTTCAGAAGATGGTCGATGCATTGCAAAGATCATCCATCAACGTTTACCGCTTACTTCAGAATTTGCTGGAATGGGCGCAGATCCAGCGGGGCCTTTCCGTGTGCAAACCGGATTATTTTTTACTGAAGCCATTGATTGAAAGCACTATAGAGATGATATCGGATATGGCTGGTCAAAAGCAGATTCATATTCATCCTGACATTCCCAACGAGCTGGATATCTATGCTGATGAGCAAATGCTCAGTTCCATTCTCCGCAATCTGCTCGTCAATGCGATCAAATTCACCCCTGCCGGTGGAGAAGTACACATTTCAGCTAAAAAAACTGACAGGAATGGGATTCAGCTAATTGTTCGTGACAACGGAATCGGAATGAATCCCATCATCCGTGAACATATTTTTTCCTTTTCGAAAATACAGAACAGAACCGGAACTTCTGGTGAACCCAGTTCGGGGCTTGGGTTGGTTATCGTAAAGGAATTTGTCGACAAACACAACGGATTGATCCGTGTGGAAAGCGAAGAAGCGAAAGGAACCTCCTTTATCCTGACTTTTCCC